>JALAGK010000323.1 GCA_022712475.1 Enterobacteriaceae bacterium | reverse complement strand
CGAACGGCATATCCTTTGGAAAACGGCGCAGATATTCACTAAAGCCGGTCTGAACCCAGTCCGGCATTTTGGTGCCAACGGCTACCAGGTGCAGCTTCACGCGTTAACTCCAGAGTTTTTCCAGCTCATAAAGGCGGCGGCTCTCTTCCTGCATCACGTGCACAATAACCTCGCCCAAATCGACCACAATCCAGTCTGCGCCGTTTTTGCCTTCAATACCCAGTGGTATCAGGCCAGCTGCGCGAGATTCCTGGACTACGTGGTCTGCAATTGAAATGACATGGCGACTGGAAGTGCCGGTGCAAATAATCATGCAATCGGTGATACTGGATTTGCCCTGCACGTCGAGAGCAAGAATATCCTGACCTTTAAGATCGTCGATTTTGTCGATGACGAAATCCTGAAGTGCTTTACCCTGCAAGTCTTCCCCCTGCGCTGGTTGCCTGAAAAAAAACGCCCGCACGGCCCGTTGCGCGTGGTGGGCTATCATCCCATCCGCGGCGAGTGATTGCATCGTCATTTTTGTAAAACAATATCAGAAACAAATCGGCTGGGCGGTCTTTATGGCTGCGGAGAATAACAGCCTGACAGGTGGTGTCAATGGTCAACGGCCTGACAGTACGCAACTGGGACTAACTTGCTGTGAAAAGCGGGATTTTAATGAGTATTACTTAGCGATACAGTCCATTATGCTGGATATATTCCAGTACAGCGGCGGGGACTAAGCCATCACATGACTGGTGTTGCGTAAGGCGCTTACGGATGTCGGTGGCAGAAATATCGAGTTCGGGCGTATCGGCGATGAAAATACGACCGGCGGGGCGGTTATGCAGTTCACGGATATCATCGGTGAGATAGCGCTCAAGCCAGGCCTGTTCCTGCGGTGTTTTCATCTTCAGCGCATAGCCAGGACGGCGGGTGACCAGAATGTGGCACAAGGCAGGCAGGGTTTCATAACTGTGCCATTGTGCAAGACTAAGTAGTGAGTCCTGGCCGATGATAAACGCCAGCGGTTGCACAGGCCCCAGTTCATGACGCACTTCGTCCAGTGTTTCTGCAGTCCATGAAGGCGTTGATCGGCGAAGTTCGCGCTCGTCCAGCTCAAATAAGGGGCGCTCGGCAATAGCCAGTGCAACCATTGTTTTACGCTGTTCGCTGGTAGCCTGCGGCTGTGGGCGATGGGGCGGCACGTTATTAGGCATGATGATAATGCGAGACAGCCCGATACGTTGTGCCAGCGCTTCCACCGGTTTGAGGTGACCATAGTGTATGGGATCGAACGTGCCGCCGTAGATGGCACGTAGGGTAGGCTTAGTCATCAATGAAAACATCCGGTAGCGCTTTGTGGCACAACAGCAGCGACAGACTTTCAAGCTCAGTCCAGACGGACTGGCTGTAATCCTGTTTTAGGGTGCGCTCGGCACGGCTCAACAGGCGTACAGCCTGCCACAGCGTATCGTCGTTCAGACGATTCAGTGCTTCAGTAACGAGCGGACGTCGGTTTTGCCATACACGCTGTTTATCAAACAGTGTGCGTAGCGGCGTATGGGCTGACTGGCGCTTAAGATTAACCAGTAACAGCAGTTCACGTTGTACTGTGCGCAGCAAAATCGCCGGCTCGCTGGCCTCAAGGCGCAATTGTTGCAGAATATGCAGCGCCCGTTTGCTTTTGCCTGCCAGTAGCGCATCAACCCAGTGAAACGGGGAAAAGTGAGCGGCATCATTTACCGCCTGCTCTACGCGCGGTAGCGTCAGCTTACCGTCCGGCCACAGAAGTGACAGGCGTTCAAGCGCCTGGTTGAGCGCCAGAAGGTTACCTTCGTAGCAGTAACATAGAAGCTGTATCGCCGCATCATCAAGCGTAAGTTTCATCTGCTTCGCCCGTGCGCTGACCCAGCGCGGCAACTGTGCTTGCTCTGGGGTTTGGCAGGTAACCTGCACCGCATTTTTGCTCAGTGCCGTAAACCAGGCAGCGCTTTCCTGCGCTTTGGTAAGCTTAGGCCCACGCACAATCAGCAACAGATCCTCATGCAGTAGCGCCACCAGCTTCGCAAGCTCTGTTGCGATGGCGGCGTTAGGACCATTTTCAGGCAAGAGTAACAATAGGACCTGGCGACTGGCAAACAGGCTTAGCGCCTGGCTTAGTGTGAAAATAGCGTCCCAGTCGGTGGAGGCGTCAAGCTGGAAGGTGTGGCGTTCGGTAAAGCCCTGAGTTTCGGCGCTTTTAAGAATGGCGTCCTGGCTTTCCTGAATCAACAGCGGATCGTTGCCTGGCAGCAGATATGCCGCGCGCAGCCCTTCATTGAGCTGCGCGCGTAGTTGTTCTGGCCAGAGTTTTAACATTACTCGCCGGCGGTGGGGCTTGTCGTTGTGGTGCCGGAGACACCCATATCATGGCCAAGCAGACGGCTGTCGCTTTGTGCAACAGGTGCCTCGTTTTGCTCAGTCTGCTGTACGTCAGCAACATGCACAGATGTCAGCTTACGCACCAGCTGCTCCGCCGCTTTGTCGTACATTTCTTTGATAATCATATCCTGCTCGGCATCTTTTGCGAGCGCGGCCAGTGGGTTATCAAAGAATGAACGATAGACTCTGGTACTGATAGGGTAGATATCGTGGCCAGGAATCAGGACATTGGCACGAACGGTCATCACCATCTGGTATTCCGCAGTACGGCCGTCCTGGAATACCGAAGCGGTGTCTTTGCCAAGCGTTGAACCGAGAAGGCGCAGCGACGGTACGTCCTGGCGTAGTGGATCTTTCTCAACAACTTCCACGTTACTCAGGCGTAGCTGATTACGCACCGCACGGGTCAGCGGACCATAGGGATCGCTGGAGTCGAGAATAAGAGTATGCATCTGGTTTGGCACCTGACTGGTGCCGCGTAGATGGAACCCACAACCGGCGGTAACCAGTACCGCCAGGCCGACAAACAATGTGAACAGATAGCGCACGCTTCCTCCTGTGCTTAGCCCACGACCAGGTTCAGCAGCTTACCTGGAACATAAATCACTTTACGGACAGTCACGCCGGTGAGGTATTTCGCCACCAGGTGTTCCTGACCCGCGCGTTCACGCACCTGTTCTTCGGTGGCGTCAGCCGGAACAGTAATTTTACCGCGTACTTTACCGTTAACCTGCACCACAACCAACAGCGTATCTTCAACCATGGCGCTTTCGTCAGCCTGCGGCCAGCTGGCGTTGTCGATATCGCCATCGGCACCCAGTGTTTGCCACAGTGCAAAGCAAACGTGTGGTGTGAACGGATACAGCATACGCACAACAGCCAGCAGCGCTTCGTTCATCAGCGCGCGGTCCTGGTCGGTGTCCTGAGGAGCCTTCGCTAGCTTGTTCATCAGCTCCATGATAGCGGCAATGGCAGTATTAAACGTCTGGCGGCGGCCGATATCGTCGGTTACTTTAGCAATGGTTTTATGCAGGTCGCGGCGCAGGGCTTTCTGGTCGTCGTTGAGCGCGTCCACGTTCAGCGCCGGGGCTGCACCTTTTGCCGTGTGCTCAAAGGCCAGTTTCCACACGCGCTTGAGGAAGCGGTTAGCGCCTTCCACACCGGACTCCTGCCATTCAAGCGTCATTTCTGCCGGTGAGGCGAACATCATAAACAGACGCACGGTATCGGCGCCGTAGCGTTCAACCATTACCTGCGGGTCAATGCCGTTGTTTTTGGACTTAGACATCTTGCTCATACCTGCGTAAACCAGCTCGTGCCCTTCGGCATCGCTGGCTTTCACGATACGGCCTTTGTCGTCACGCTCAACGATAGCATCAACCGGTGAAACCCAGATGCGCTCGCCATTGTTGCCGGTGTACCAGAATGCATCAGCCAGCACCATGCCCTGACACAGCAGTTGTTTTGCTGGCTCACTGGAGTTCACCATGCCTGCATCGCGCAGCAGTTTATGGAAGAAGCGGAAATAGAGCAGGTGCATGATGGCGTGCTCAATACCGCCGACGTAAATATCGACTGGCAGCCAGTAGTTGGCCGCGTCGGAGTCGAGCATACCTTTGTCGTAATCCGGGCAGGTATAGCGTGCGTAGTACCAGGATGACTCCATGAAGGTGTCAAAAGTATCGGTTTCGCGCAGGCCCGGCATACCGTTTACCGTGGTTTTTGCCCACTCAGGGTCAGCTTTGATCGGGCTGGTGATGCCGTCCATCACCACGTCTTCAGGCAGCACGACCGGCAACTGGTCTTCCGGCGTTGGCACCACAGTACCGTCTTCGAGCGTCACCATCGGAATCGGTGCGCCCCAGTAACGCTGGCGTGAAACACCCCAATCGCGCAGGCGATAGTTGACCTTGCGCTCGCCTACACCAAGGCCGGCCAGCTTATCAGCAATAGCGTTGAAGCCTGCTGAATAATCCAGACCGTCGAACTCGCCAGAGTTGAACAGAACGCCTTTTTCGGTCATAGCCGATTCGCTCAGATCCGGCTCACTGCCATCCTGATTGAGAATGACGGGTTTAATGGCCAGGTGGTATTTGGTCGCAAATTCCCAGTCACGCTGGTCGTGACCTGGAACCGCCATCACGGCACCGGTCCCGTATTCCATCAACACAAAGTTAGCGACCCACACTGGAATGGCTTCACCGGTAAGCGGGTGAATGGCGCTAAAGCCTGTCGCGACACCTTTTTTCTCCATGGTTGCCATTTCGGCTTCGGCTACTTTGGTGTTACGACAGTCATCGATGAAGTCTTTAAGCGCCGGGTTGCTGGCTGCTGCCTGTTGCGCCAGCGGGTGGCCAGCGGCAACGGCGAGGTAAGTCACGCCCATAAAGGTATCCGGGCGAGTGGTGTACACCGTCAGGGTTTCTGCGCTGTTTTCTACCTTGAAGGTGATTTCCACACCTTCAGAGCGGCCAATCCAGTTACGCTGCATGGTTTTAACCGTGTCCGGCCACTGGTCCAGCGTATCCAGGTCATTTAACAGCTCGTCTGCATAGTCGGTGATTTTAATGAACCACTGCGGGATTTCTTTACGCTCAACCTTAGTGTCACAACGCCAGCAGCAGCCGTCGATGACCTGCTCGTTTGCCAGTACGGTCTGGTCATTCGGACACCAGTTCACTGCTGAGGTTTTTTTATACACCAGACCTTTTTTATAAAGCTCGGTGAAAAACTTTTGCTCCCAGCGGTAGTATTCCGGGCGGCAGGTCGCCAGCTCGCGGCTCCAGTCATAACCAAAGCCCAGCATTTTGAGCTGGTTTTTCATGTAATTGATGTTGTCGTACGTCCACGGCGCAGGTGCGGTGTTGTTTTTTACCGCGGCACCTTCTGCAGGCAGACCAAAGGCGTCCCAACCAATAGGCTGCAACACGTTTTTGCCCAGCAGACGCTGGTAGCGAGCGATAACATCGCCGATGGTGTAGTTACGAACGTGGCCCATGTGTAGTCGGCCGGAAGGATAGGGAAGCATCGACAGGCAGTAATACTTCTCTTTACTTGCGTCTTCTTTAACTTCAAATGTGCGCTTCTCTTGCCAGTGAAGCTGTACGTTGGATTCTATCTCTTCCGGGCGATATTGCTCTTGCATGGCAGCCTGTGGTCCTGTGAAAAATACCAATAATGACGTCTTATACGTATAGATCGCAATAGCATAGCCGATTCGCGCGCAGCGCAACAGCACTTCAACCCCGACAGCCGTAAATCCCTTGTGCCTGTCGCGTACGAGAATTTGTGCGCTCTGCGGTGCAGTTAGCAGAGAGCGGCAGTATTAACGGCTACTATTAGAAGTGGTTACGGCGCTTTTAGCAAATCCTGGAGGGAGTACGATGAACAAGGTTGCTCAATTTTATCGCGAACTACTGGCTTCGCTCACGGAACGCCTGCAAAACGGTGAGCGCGATATTGATGCGCTGGTGGCCAGCGCTCGAAAACGGTTATCAGAAGCAGGGGAGTTGACGCGTACAGAAGTCGAGGAGACTACTCGTGCGGTACGCCGCGATCTTGAGGAGTTTGCGCGCAGCTATGGTGAAAGCCATGAAGACGCAAGCGACAGCGTATTTTTGCGTGTGATTAAAGAAAGCCTGTGGCAGGAGCTCGCGGATATTACGGATAAAACCCAGCTGGAATGGCGCGAGGTATTTCAGGACTTAAACCACCACGGCGTCTATCACAGTGGTGAGGTCGTAGGACTTGGCAATCTGGTGTGCGAGAACTGCCACTATCATCAGGCATTCTACACCCCAGAGGTGTTGCCGCCGTGTCCAAAATGTGGCCATACCCAGTTTCATCGTCGTCCTTTCGAACCGTGATTAACGTGCGGGCCTGAACGGCCCGCAAACAATTAATGCAGTATTTTGGCAAGGAACTCTTTAGCGCGCGGCGACTGGGGGTTATCAAAGAACGCATCTTTGTCAGAGTCCTCAACAATTTTGCCTTCATCCATGAAGATAACCCGATTAGCCACTTTGCGGGCAAAGCCCATTTCGTGAGTGACCACCATCATTGTCATGCCTTCATTTGCAAGTTCCACCATGACGTCGAGCACTTCATTTATCATCTCAGGGTCAAGCGCCGAGGTCGGTTCATCAAACAGCATAGCTACCGGGTCCATACACAGCGCGCGGGCGATGGCGACGCGCTGCTGCTGGCCGCCGGATAGTTGCGCCGGGTATTTATTTGCATGGGCGGATAGCCCTACGCGCTCAAGCAGCTTCAGGCCTTTCTGGCGCGATTCGGCTTTGCTGCGCTTAAGCACTTTCACCTGTGCTAGCGTCAGGTTTTCAATAATCGACAGGTGCGGGAACAGCTCAAAGTGTTGGAACACCATGCCAACATGCGAGCGCAGGCGCGCAAGGTTGGTACGTTTATCGGTCACAGGGGTGCCGTTGACGATAATCTCGCCCTGCTGCACGGGTTCCAGACCGTTGACGGTTTTAATCAGTGTCGATTTGCCGGAGCCGGAAGGACCGCACACTACCACCACCTCGCCTTTTTTGACTGCCGTCGTGCAGTTTGTCAGCACCTGAAAGTGGCCATACCATTTTGAAACGTTCTTCAGGGAAATCATGAAACGGTCCTTTTCTTCAGCCAGCTGACCAGCAGCGAGGCGCTAAGACTAATAATGAAGTACACCGCACCGGCAAACAGGATCATTTCGACCTGTG
>JALAGK010000322.1 GCA_022712475.1 Enterobacteriaceae bacterium | reverse complement strand
GCCTTCGACATCGCGTTATCACGAATCTGCGCGCCAGGGTGGCCTTTCGCGAGGTCGGCAGCGTGGGCGGCAATTTTGTAGGTGATGAGACCTTGTTTGACATCGTCTTTGTTCGGCAGACCAAGGTGCTCTTTTGGTGTGACGTAACACAGCATCGCGCAGCCAAACCAGCCAATCATTGCCGCACCAATGCCGGAGGTGAAGTGGTCGTAACCGGGGGCGATATCGGTTGTCAGCGGTCCGAGGGTATAAAACGGCGCTTCGTGGCAGTGTTCCAGTTCTTCGGTCATATTGCGACGAATCATCTGCATCGGCACGTGTCCCGGGCCTTCAATCATCACCTGCACGTCATATTCCCAGGCGACTTTGGTCAGTTCACCCAACGTATGCAGCTCGGCAAATTGTGCCTCGTCGTTGGCGTCCTGGACGGAGCCGGGGCGCAGGCCATCGCCCAACGACAGCGAAACGTCATAAGCGGCGCAAATTTCGCAGATCTCACGAAAGTGCTCATACAGGAAGTTTTCCTGATGGTGTGACAGGCACCATTTCGCCATGATAGAGCCGCCGCGTGAGACGATACCAGTCAGACGTGAGGCGGTCATCGGTACGTAGCGCAGCAGCACACCTGCGTGAATAGTGAAGTAATCCACGCCCTGCTCGGCCTGCTCCAGTAGCGTGTCGCGAAACGCTTCCCAGGTCAGATCTTCCGCTATGCCGTTGACCTTCTCCAGCGCCTGATAAATGGGCACTGTACCAATCGGTACCGGGCTGTTACGTAAAATCCACTCGCGGGTTTCGTGAATGTAGCGCCCGGTGGAAAGATCCATTACCGTGTCCGCGCCCCAGCGCGTAGACCACACCAGCTTTTCCACTTCTTCTTCAATGGAAGAGGTCACCGCAGAGTTACCGATATTGGCATTTACTTTTACCAGGAAGTTGCGGCCAATGATCATCGGCTCAGATTCCGGGTGATTAATATTCGCCGGGATAATGGCGCGACCGGCAGCCACTTCATCGCGCACAAATTCTGGTGTGATGTTCTCAGGCAGGTGCGCGCCAAAGCCTTCTCCTGGGTGCTGTTGGCGCAATACCTGAGAGCGGATGCGCTCGCGGCCCATATTCTCGCGTAGGGCGATAAACTCCATCTCCGGTGTAACTATGCCCTGGCGCGCATAGTGCAGCTGGGTCACACACTTGCCGGGTTGCGCACGCAGTGGCGTCAGCAGGCCGGTGAAGCGCAGGTCGTCGAGACCGTCGTCAGCAAGACGTTCGCGAGTGTATGCAGAGCTACGGCTGCTGAGGTTCTCGGTGTCTTTACGATCGGCAATCCAGGCGCTGCGCAGTTTGGCCAGCCCCGCATGAACATCAATCGTGATTTTCGGATCGCCATACGGGCCGGAGGTGTCATAAACCGGTACCGGTTCGTTGTCTTCATACTGCGGGTTGGTTTTACTGCCACCAGTTAGCGTCGGGCTTAACTGGATTTCGCGCATTGGCACGCGAATATCATCGCGCGAGCCAGTGAGGTAGATGCGGCGAGAATTAGGGAAGCTGGTGCCTTCCAGCGTATCAATAAACTGCTGTGCGGCGGCGCGCTGTTCGCGACGGCCTGGTTTTGTTGTAGATGCAGACATAGCTCGTTCCAGTTGTATGATGGGACGTGGCTTGTCAGAACGACGGAGGGAGTAACGAATACGGCTGGCCCTGGGCGGGTACCCGTAAGGTGTGATTACTCTTGTTCCCTTCGCAGGTTTTAACCTGATCAGGTTCCGCGGATCCCGAATTAACGGTCTCAGCCCGTGCTGCGCACTGGGCACTCCGACAAGATGATGCGCTACCCGAAGGCAACGCCATAAGTAAACTACGCGTTAACAGTAAATAACTCAAGCCGGACGGGCGAAAGTGTCCGTGTCATTAGCGCCGCCGCGCAGGCCTTTTTCCAGCACCAGCACAATGAGCCGGTCTTCAAACGTAAAGCGCGACGCCAGTGTCTCGCCAATCTCCGACAGCGCCTGCTGGAATTCAAGATAATCATCGTGATCGATGGCGTTTTCGAGATGCGTGTCGTAGTACGCCATCAGTTGTTCCGTGTTAGCTTCAAGCTGTGCCCAGAGTGGATTGGCGGCCGCAGATCCTTCCATTTCGAGTATGATGCGTTCATAAATACTGAAGTGACCGCTGGAAAGATAGTCCACCAGCTTCTGGCAAAAATTATCCAGCGCCTCTTCGTTCAGCACGCTGTGGGTTTCCTTGCCAGGCTTAATGCCGACCAGATTGTAATACGCAACCAGCAGTTGCTTCCTGTCGTGGAGCCACCGGTCTATTAACTCATTACAGCCGCCAACGCGTTCGGTGAGACTTTTTAGTTGGTTTAGCATGATTGTCTCCATGAGTTATATGATAAACAACGTAAAACAACGCGATATGTAAAAATAATGTAACGAGATTGCCAGTGAAGTTGGAGTCGCGCAAGCGCTATGGAACATATATCTGAAAAGTTAGACCATGGTTGGTGGATAGTCAGCCACCAACACAAATTATGGCTGCCGCGTGGTGAATTGCCACAGGGTAATGCTGCAGATTTTGGGTTGGATGGGCTGCCTGCATCACAAATTGGTGTGTGGCAGGATGAACCGGTGTGGCTGGTGGCGCAAAACCGCTCGCAGGATATGGGTTCAGTACGCCAGCTTATTGACCAGGATACGGCGCTGTTTCAACTGGCCGGGCGTGGGGTTCAACTGGCCGAATTCTGGCGTTCGCATAAATTTTGCGGCTACTGCGGCCATGAAATGCACCCCAGCCAGCGCGAGTGGGCCATGCTGTGCGGCCACTGTCGGGAGCGTTACTATCCGCAAATTGCACCTTGCATCATTGTCGCTATTCGCCGGGAAGATAAAATCCTGCTCGCCCAGCACAACCGTCACCGCAACGGTATTTATACAGTGCTGGCCGGCTTTGTCGAAGTCGGTGAGACGCTGGAGCAGGCGGTCGCACGTGAGGTAATGGAAGAGAGCAGCATTACGGTGAAAAACCTGCGCTACATTTCGTCCCAGCCGTGGCCGTTCCCGCAGTCGTTAATGACCGCGTTTATGGCCGATTACCACGGCGGTGAGCTTAAAATTGATACCTCGGAGCTGGTGGATGCGGGCTGGTATCGTTATGACCAACTGCCGCTGTTGCCACCGCCGGGCACCGTGGCGCGCCGCCTGATTGAAGATACTGTTGCGCTGTGCCGGGCGGAGTATGAATGACGTGTTACACTGGCGTTCTGTAGCCGAAGGAAATGCAAAATGACCGAATTAAAAAACGATCGCTATCTGCGTGCGCTGCTGCGCCAGCCGGTGGATGTTACCCCGGTATGGATGATGAGGCAGGCAGGCCGCTATTTGCCGGAATATAAAGCCACCCGCGCTGAGGCTGGTGATTTCATGGCGTTGTGTAAAAACGCCGAACTGGCGTGTGAAGTGACGTTACAGCCGCTGCGTCGTTATGATCTCGACGCCGCCATCCTGTTCTCTGACATCCTCACCGTGCCGGATGCGATGGGTCTGGGTCTGTATTTTGAAGCCGGTGAAGGCCCACGCTTTAGCCATCCGATTGCCTGCAAAGCCGACGTTGATAAGCTGCCTGTGCCTGACCCGGAGCAGGAACTGGGCTATGTAATGAATGCGGTACGCACCATTCGTCGCGGTCTGGACGGTAAAGTGCCGTTGATTGGTTTTTCTGGCAGCCCGTGGACGCTTGCGACTTACATGGTAGAAGGCGGTAGCAGTAAAGCATTTACGCGTATTAAAAAAATGATGTACGCCGAGCCACAAACGCTACACGCGTTACTCGACAAGCTTGCGCAAAGCGTCGTGTTGTACCTGAACGCGCAGATTCGCGCGGGTGCCCAGTCAGTGATGATTTTTGACACCTGGGGCGGTGTACTGACCGGGCGCGACTATCAGCAGTTTTCGCTTTATTACATGCACAATATTGTCGACGGTCTACTGCGTGAAAATGAAGGGCGCCGTGTGCCGGTGACGCTATTTACTAAAGGCGGCGGACAGTGGCTGGAAGCAATGGCAGCAACCGGCTGTGATGCGCTGGGTCTTGACTGGACGACCGACATTGCTGACGCCCGACGTCGCGTGGGCGACAAAGTGGCGCTACAGGGCAATATGGACCCGTCCATGCTGTATGCACCACCTACGCGCATTGAGGAAGAAGTGGCAACCATTCTCGCAGGCTTTGGCAAAGGTGACGGGCATGTCTTTAACCTTGGTCATGGCATTCACCAGGATGTTCCGCCTGAACATGCGGGTGCATTTGTGGAGTCGGTACACCGTCTTTCGGCGGAGTATCATCGCTAAGGAGACCATCATGGATCTTGGCGCGTTGCGAACAAAGCAGCTTGAACTGGCATCAGAGGTGGTCCGGGAGGACCGCCTTGATATCGACCCACCGCGGCTCATCGCCGGGGCGGATGTAGGGTTTGAGCAGGGCGGTGATATCACGCGTGCAGCCCTTGTGTTGCTCACCTGGCCAAATCTGGAACTGGTTGAATATCAGATAGCCAGAATCCCGACGCAAATGCCGTATATTCCAGGCTTCCTTTCTTTTCGCGAGTACCCGGCGTTGTTGCAGGCATGGAACCAGCTGTCACAGAAACCCGATCTGATTTTTGTCGATGGTCACGGCATTTCCCACCCGCGACGCCTGGGCGTTGCCAGCCACTTTGGTCTGCTGGTGGACACGCCCACCATTGGCGTGGCGAAAAAACGCCTGTGCGGCAAGTTTGAAGTGCTGAGTGAGGAGCCCGGCAGTGCGGTGCCATTACTGGATAAAGGCGAGCAACTGGCCTGGGTCTGGCGCAGCAAAAAGCGCTGCAATCCACTTTTTGTCTCCACCGGGCATCGCGTCAGCATCGACACTGCGTTGGCGTGGGTACAGCGTTGCATGAAAGGCTACCGTCTGCCGGAGCCCACACGCTGGGCTGATGCGGTGGCCTCAGGCCGCCCTGCCTTCATGCGGCTGACGGGAAATTAAGCGCGGCTTAGGTTACACTGCCGGCAGTCCTGATTAATGAGATTCAGAAATGCTACAAAACCCAATCCACCTGCGTCTGGAAAAGCTGGAAAGCTGGCAGCACGTGACCTTCATGGCGTCGCTTTGCGAGCGTATGTACCCCAATTATGCGATGTTTTGCACGCAGACCGGCTTTGGTGAGCCCCAGCTTTACCGGCGCATTCTCGACCTGGTCTGGGAAACGCTGACGGTTAAAGATGCTAAAGTGAACTTTGACAGCCAGCTTGAGAAGCTTGAAGAGGCAATCCCGTCGGCAGACGACTATGATATGTACGGCGTTTATCCGGCTATCGACGCTTGCGTGGCGTTAAGTGAACTGCTGCATTCACGTTTGAGTGGCGAAACGCTTGAGCATGCTATTGAGGTCAGCAAGACTTCTATTACCACGGTTGCGATGCTGGAAATGACCCAGGCCGGACGTGAAATGGCGGACGAAGAGCTCAAGCTCAACCCGGCGGTTGAAGAGGAATGGGACATTCAGTGGGAGATTCACCGTCTGTTGGCAGCCTGCGAAGAGCGGGATATTGAACTGATAAAAGGGCTTCGCGCAGACCTGCGTGAAGCTGGAATCAGTAATATTGGTATAAATTTGCAGCAAGAAGACAACAAAACGTGATTTATAGCCTGTTTTGTCATACCTCAAGGCTTCCAATTAACCCCCCGTCTGGTCTACATTTGTGGGGCG
>JALAGK010000321.1 GCA_022712475.1 Enterobacteriaceae bacterium | reverse complement strand
CGGGTAATGCGCTGCATCGCCTCCGTGATGGGACGACATCGAAATACGTAATGCATGCCCCGGCTGCTTGCTATCCTGCTCAATCAGCGGATAGTTCTCAAACACCATCAGCGTATCAAACAGGTTACCGTAGCCTGCATCAGTCTGGATGGTGGTCAGGTCGAGATACTGGTAATCCAGCAGGCGGGTTTGCTCCGCCTGTAGCCGCTGCAGCAGGGAGGTGAACGTTTCTGCCAGGCTGAAGTTAAGACGCAGCGGGACAGTATTGATAAGCAGTCCCACCACGCGCTCCACGCCCGGTAATTCGCCTGGCCTGCCTGATACCGTAATACCAAAAACTACATCGTTGCGCCCGGTCATCTCCCCAAGCAGCACACCCCATGCGCCCTGGAGCAGGGTATTGACGGTAATCCCAAGTTGCCGTGCGCACTGGTTGAGCTGCTGGGTGCGTGCCGCATCCATTTTCTTGTGTAGCAGATTTGGCTCAAGATTTTCCGTCACGCGCCCTTTGGCCACCAGGGTCGGGGCGTCAAGCTCGTGTAGCGCATCGCGCCAGACCGCACGCATTTCATCCTCGTTGCGCGAGGTGACCCACTGCAAATAATCACGATAGGGCACGGCAGGCGGGAGCGTCAGGCCACTGGCATCTTCTGAATAGAGCGTAAAGAACTCCTGGAGCAGCACCGGGACCGACCAGCCATCCAACAGCAGGTGGTGGTTGGTAAAAATTAAAAAGTGTTGCTGCGGTGAAAATTTAACCAGCGTGAAACGCAGCAGCGGCGGTGCGTCGGGCGTAAAACGCTCGTCGTAATCACTCTCAAGTAATGTGGCAAACGCCTGCTCACGCTCTGGCGGCACAAGGCCGCTCAGATCATGCTCCCGCCAGGGGAGATCCAACCCTGACAGGATAAGCTGTACCGGCGTATCCACACTTTCATACTCAAATCCGGCACTCAGATGCGGATGGCGCGCCAGAAGCGTGGTGGCCGCCTGCTTAAGTTTCTCGCTATCAAGCTCGCCATCAAGTTGAAATACCTGCTGAACCTGATAGGCATCGCTGCCCTGCGTGTCGTAAAGCATCTGGAACAACAGCCCCTTCTGGAGCGGAGACAAAGGCAGTATGTCTTTAATTTCCATAATTATTTCTTCTTCCATTTTGCCTGGAGTTTAGCCAGATTATCTTGCTTAACCGTCACCATCGTGAGGTCTGACGGCGTGAAGCCGCCAACCTCCGGGGCCGTTGTCAGCCGTGAGAGCTCAGTGAGCCAGTAGAACCAGTGGTTGCCCAGTTCCTCAAGGCGCTGGCGTGTATGCAGCGCAGTTGCCCAGCTCCAGTTTGCAACCAGGACCGCGCCTTCAGGGCGCTCTTCTACCACGGCATTAAGCGACAGCGCGTGTGGCAGGGCGAAGTCCGGCGCGGCGTTGGTATCTATCAGGCTTGCCTGGGATGCCACTTGCCAGTCACTGTCGCCGCCAGACGCCATTCTGCCCAGGTAGTTAAAGCCGATTTGCGGCTGTGGCAGGGCTGCAAGCGCGGTGCGGGTCTGCGGGTTGAGATAGCGCAGTAACCCATAACCAAGGCCGTTGTGGGGCACCTGGCGCAGCTGCTCTTTAATGCGCTTGAGGGCGTTACCTAACGAATGCGTATCGGTGAGTTGCAGGCTGCCCGGGTCGAGCCGCACCGGATACAGGCTGGTAAACCAGCCAACGGTGCGCGACAGCTCGGTCCCCGCCAGTTCTTCACGTCCGTGGCCTTCCAGGTCCAGCAATACCTCCGTTTGTGGGCCCTGACGCCAGGCGTTAACCGCAAGCGTGAAGGCACACAGCAGTACGTCATTAATGCTGGCGTGGAATAGCGCCGGAACGGTACCAAGCAGCAGGCGTGTGACGTCGGCAGACAACACCATTTGCAACGTATCACTGGTGGCGATGGTGTCCTGCACGCCGTTGAGGCGGCGTGGGGTCAGTAGTGCATCCTGCTTATCAAGCACGCCTGACCAGTACGCCATCTCCTGCTCACGTTCGCTGGCTTCACGCTGTAGTCGATGTGCCCAGGCGCGGAATGACGTACCCGCTGGCGGCAGTTGCACCGCCTTGCCTGCCAGCATGTTGGCCCACAGGTGCTGGAGGTCAGCACCCAACAGACGCCAGGAAACGCCATCCACTACCAGGTGATGCAGCACCAGCATGAGCTTGCCTGGCGTACCGGGAGGCATACGCAACCAGACGGCCTGTAGCATTGTGCCGTTGGCGGGATTGAGTCGCTGCTTCGCGGCCTGGCTTTCCTGAGTGATAAGGCCATCAAGGTCGCTTTGCGTGAACGTGGTGCAATCCACCACCCGCAGCAGCTCCGCTGTTGACATCGCCTCGGCGCTGGCAATACTCAGGCGCGCTTCGCCAGGGGATGTGCGTAACGCGATCATACGCAGCGCATCGTGCTGTGAAAGCAGTTGCGTCAACAGTGCTCTGAGCATGGGTTCATCCATACCGGCGGGCGTTTGCAGCAGCGTCGCCTGGCTGAAACTGTCAATATTGCCCGGGTTATCAAGCAGCCACTGGATAATCGGCGTTGGCGGGAACTCTCCAACCGCCGCGACTGCGCTCTCCATGGCATCGGTTGACGTCGCTTCCATGATTCGGGCCAGCGCACAAACAGATTTGTGTTCAAACACCTGGCGTGGGGTCAGTACCCAACCGGCCTGCCGCAGGCGGGCCACCAACTGAATGGCCGTAATACTGTCACCGCCCATTTCAAAGAAACTCTGGTCAATATCGACCTGTTCAATGTTGAGAAGCTCACCAAAAAGTGTCGACAGAAGCTGCTCGCGCTCGTTAGTCGGCTGACGATACGAGGCCGCCTGGAACGTGGGGGCCGGGAGCGCGCGTCGGTCTATTTTGCCGTTGGGTGTCACCGGCAGGGCTGGCAGCAACATAATAGCGACCGGGATCATGTACTCCGGCAGTGACTGACGCAGGTAGTTGCGAAGCTCAGTCGAGTCAACACCCGGCTCACTGGCAACGGCATACCCCACCAGCTGGAGCTGTCCTGGCTTGTCTTCACGAACAATCACGGTGGCCTGGTTCAGCTTTGGATGCTTGAGCAACACAGATTCAATTTCGCCTGGCTCAATACGGAAGCCGCGAATTTTCACCTGATGATCCACACGCCCCATAAACAACAGTTCACCATTCGGCTGCCAGCTTGCCATATCGCCGGTGCGGTACATGCGGCTGCCCGGTGCGCCAAACGGGTTGGCGACAAAGCGCTCGGCGCTTAGATCGGCACGCTTGTGGTAGCCGCGTGCCAGACCTTCCCCGGCGATATACAACTCGCCTTTGACTCCCGGAGGAACAGGTTGCAGGCTTTCGTCCAGTACGTAGACCTGCATGTTGATAATGGGTGTGCCAATAGGCGGCACGCTACCTGCCTGCAGCGGCTGGCTCATGGTGGCGCACACGGTAGATTCGCTGGGGCCGTAAGCGTTAATCATGCGACGCCCCTGGGACCAGAACGCGATGAGTTCCGGGGGGCAAGCCTCACCGGCGACCACCAGCGTTTGCAGTTGCGGCAGTGGTTTTTGCGGCATAACCGCCAGCCCAACCGGTGGCAGCGTGGCGTGCGTGACGCCTTCGCGCAGCATCAGTTCATATAGTGGCTCGCCAGGCGAGAGGGTGTCTTTACTGGCCACGACCAGCGCGGCACCGCTCAGCAGCGCCATACTGATATCCCAGTACGAGGCATCAAAACTCGGTGAGGCAAATTGCAGCACTCGACTTTGCGCCGTTACGTGCAGTCGCTCAATCATGCTGGCGGTCAGATGGCTAAAGCCACGGTGTGAAACCAGCACGCCTTTCGGTACCCCGGTAGAGCCGGAGGTGTAGATGATGTAGGCCGCGCTATCCAGGCTTTGATGGCGCTCCCTTATTAACGACTGCTCCGGCTGCTGGGCCAGTCTGGCCTGAACCTGCGGACAGTCAATTTGCACGTGAGGGCGCTGTAACCCGAATTTCTCTACAAAGGCGCCATCGGTAATGACCCGCGTCGGCTGGGCATGGTCCAGCATGTAATTCAGGCGCTCGACTGGGTAATCCGGATCCAGCGGCAGATAGGCCGCGCCAGCTTTGAGGGTAGCAACCAACGCTACAATCAGCTCGACCGAGCGCGGGAGCGCAATAGCGACAAGCTGCTCTGCACCTACGCCCTCTGCCATCATCAGGTTTGCCAGGCGTGTCGCCCGCTGGTCCAGCTCTCGATAGGTGAGCCGCGCCTGTTCACCCAGTAGCGCCATGTTGTCTGGTTGCATGCGGACAAGTTCTTCGAACCGTTCGGCAAAGGTTTGTGCCGGTATAGTGCGCTGTGTTGCGTTCCAGTCGTTGAGGATCTGCGAGCGTTCTTGCTCGCTAAACGGCATCAGCGCATTCAGGTGCGCGTGCGGGTCATGGCTGACGGCGCGCAGAAGCTCGCAGAAGTAACGGGCAATACGTGTGGCGGTGGCATCATCAAACAGATCGGTGGCATATTCGACGCAGCCTGATAACCCGTCTGGATGTTCATCAATATTGAACGTTAAGTCGAATTTTGCCACTGGCAACTGCGGTGCCGCGGTCCGGCTTTCCAGTCCGTTAAACAGCGATTCACCGCGCGCATGGTTTTGCAGTACCAGCATTATCTGGAACAGTGGGTGGCGTGCCAGTGAGCGCTCAGGATTGAGTGCTTCTACCAACGTTTCAAACGGCAAGTCCTGATG
>JALAGK010000320.1 GCA_022712475.1 Enterobacteriaceae bacterium | reverse complement strand
GCGCCGTAAAAGCAATTAATGCCGTTTAGTTGAATACTCATGCGTCGCAGTTGAATAGCAATTGAAGCCGCTGATAGTAACCTTCGCAGAATAGTTATGCAATATTTGTGCGTTAAAACTAAAAAAACAGCGCTGTAATCTTAAAAAATTAGCACAAAATATCGAAGTGGGGAGACGGCAAGGATATATGTTAGCGCGTGTGGTTCGCTACCCGACAGTTTACGTGGTTTACCGTCTCGCCCCTGAAACTAAGTGTTTCTCCAGCGATAAACGCAGTGAACCTGACGGCGCATGGCTGACTGCTCCGAGGTAGCGCACGTCGTCAACGGACCAGCATTGACCTTCACGCACCATTAAGACTTCGTCTTGCCACTGCTGGCTGCCTTTCGTCAGCGTCACGCGCAGCGGAATATTACGGGCATCGGTATTAGGAATGGTAGAGGCGCTGCTGACGTTTGCGCTGTCGATACCGTCATTACGGCTGGTGAACAGGTCCTGTTGCAGGAATGCGTTAGCCTGCGGTGCGCGGCTTTCAGCCTGTAATTGCTGCCAGAGCGCGTCGCTCAGGTACGGGCGCAGGCCTGCGATGTCGCTCAAGCCCCGGCCAGGGTGGGCGATACGGTAATCATAAAACTGCTGCGCCACGCTGTCCGGACCGCCGTTGATACAGGGGCCGTTGCGTACGCCGATATCTTTATAAGCGGGCGTGACGGTGGTGCAGGCGCTGAGCAGCAGTGCGCACGGTGCAATCAAAGTCAGTACGGAGCTTCGCATCATGATTTCCTTATGTTCGACGTGAGGTCAGGGTTTATAGTTAATGCCATAAAAGCATAGCCTGGTCATAACAACTTGTGCGGCAAGGCTTTGCTAACGCATTGATCGCTAAAGGAGGAGAAAAGAGTGCAAAAGTCCACAACCCCAACACTGGAAGGCCACGTCATTGTTGAATACTGCGGCGTGGTAACCGGAGAAGCTATTCTGGGCGCTAATATTTTCCGTGATTTTTTTGCTGGTATCCGCGACATCGTCGGCGGGCGCTCTGGAGCGTATGAAAAGGAACTGCGCAAAGCTCGGGAAATTGCCTTTCGGGAAATGGAAGATGAAGCGGCATCCTTTGGTGCAGACGCCATTGTCGGGATTGATATTGATTACGAAACCGTCGGTAAGGACAGCAGCATGCTGATGGTGAGCGTGAGCGGCACCGCGGTGAAAACACGGCGATGAGAAAGGGACTTTGGCTGCTGCTCACGCTGCTTCTGGTGGGCTGTGCGGGCGAAAAGGGTGTGGTTGAGCGTGGAGATTATCGCGTAGATACCACTCACCCGGCACAAAACGCGTATTCGCGTGCACGCATACTGGTGATTCACTACACCGCCGATGGGTTTGCCAGCTCGCTGGCAACGTTGGTTGGGCGCGATGTCAGCGCACACTACCTGATTCCCGAAGCGCCGCCAGAGCACGGCGGTAAGCCGTTGGTTTGGGAACTGGTCGCGGAAGATAAGCTTGCCTGGCATGCGGGTGTGAGCTACTGGCGCGGTTCAACGCGCATTAATGATGTCTCCATTGGCATTGAGCTTGAGAACCCGGGCTACAGCATGGTGGGCGGTGAAAAGCGTTTTTACCCGTTTGCCGATGCACAGATTCAGGCGCTGGAGCGTGTTGCGCGTGACGTGATTCGCCGTAACGGTATTGCGCCACAGAATGTGGTGGCGCATTCGGATATCGCCCCCCAGCGCAAAGACGACCCGGGGCCGTTATTCCCGTGGAAGGCACTCGCGCAGGCGGGGATTGGTGCCTGGCCGGACCCGGCGCGGGTGGTATTTTACTTAAATGGGCGCACGCCAACTCAGCCAGTGGAGCAGGCCTCTTTGCTTGATTTGCTTGCGCGTTATGGTTATGAGGTGTCGGCACAGATGACGGCACGTCAGAAACAGCGCGTGATTGCCGCGTTTCAAATGCACTTTCGCCCGGCGCGTTATGACGGCGTAGCAGATGCCCAAACCCAGGCCATTGCCGAGGCCTTGCTGGAGAAATATGGTCAGGGGTAATGTCCGACGGCAGGAGGTAGCAGCGACGAGCGGGGCCCGTTAGCACAGGATGAGACTATGATGCGCGGTTATCGAACCTGATGCCAACGCGACATCTTTTTATGGCGTGTGCCGCAATTGCGACGCACGCCTGTTTTATCCGGGACTAGCGGTGAAACGTGCCGTGATCGCGCAGCCAGGCGGCCGTTTCTTTAATACCGTCATCAAGCGCCACCACCGGGCGATAGCCCAGTTCCGTTTCGGCTCGCGTGGTATCAAGCGTAAAGTCAAAATTGAGCTTTGAAACCCCATAGTGGGTGAGTGCCGGCTCACGCGCGCTTTTACTTCCCAGACGCTCCAGACTGCGTGCCACCAGATCCAGCATCGGATAAGGCACTGAGCGCACGCGACAACGGATTCCCAGTTCGGTAATAAGTCGTTCTACAATCTCGCGCAGCGGACGCGGCTCCATGTTGGTGATGTTATACGCGCGCCCGGATGGCAGCGTATCGTTATTTTCCTGGCTTGCCAGCCACATCGCATGTACCGCATTCTCGTGATAGGTCATATCCACCAGCGCTTCTCCCCCGCGCGGCAACAGTACGCTACCGTAGTGGCGCATCATCTGCACCAGACGCGGGAAAAACACCGTATCGTGCGGGCCGAACAGGCTCTGCGGACGTAGAATCACAAACCGAGTACGTGGGTTGGCCTGCGCCATCAGTGTGATCACCTCTTCGCTGGCGGCTTTGCTGCGGGCAAACTCGTTGGCATAACGTACCGGGCGAAAGTCTTCGGGAATATCACGATGGTGGTGATAGTCAAAGTAGAGCGACGGTGAGGAGATGTGCACGAAGGTACGAACGCCCCATGCCACGGCCCACTCACCCAGGCGGCGGGTTGCCCGCACGTTAGCAAGATCGAAAGCTTCCTGAGTGCCCCACGGCGCGGTGAAGCCGGAGCAATGCCATAGCGTATCAATGCCTTCGAGCATTATTCTGGCCTGGGAGGAGACCAGCTCTGTTAAATCCGCATGGATAAACTCTGCCCCCATGCGTTCGAGCAGTTTCCCCATTGCCGCGTTATGCCCGGTTGCCGTGACGCTGATACCGCGACGGCGTAAATATTCGACCGCGCTGCGTCCCAAACCGCTGGTGGCGCCCGTGACCAGTACCTTCATGTCGACCCACTGTTGAGATTGTTGGTTTCGCGGGGCATTCTTTCGTGAATCAGCCCTTGTTGCAATGGTAATTCTCTGAGAATTGGCTGGATTATCGACGTTTGTTCATCAGTTGTACCGCAAGGCGGACGATACTATTGGCCATGCCGCGGAAGATAAACAAATGTGCCGGAATCATCAGTAACCAGTAAAGCAGTCCTGGGGTGCCGGGTGGGTGCCACCAGGCGCGCACGTCCAGGCTACGCTTTTCGCCTTCGTCACGTATGGTGAACGACAGGCGGCCCAGCCCCGGCGCTTTCATGCCAAATAGCATCGTCAGTTCCTTTTGCGGCTCAACGATAATTACCTTCCAGCTGTCAACTTTGTCACCGACCTGTAAATCAGCATGTAGCGGGCGGCCTTTGTCCAGCTTGTGGCCCACCAGCAAATCGAGAAACGCGCGCGTTTTCCAAAGCCCATTGCCAAAGAAATAGCCTCTGGGTCCACCAATTTGGTTGACCACTTCCCACAGTGAGGCACTGCTGGCATCGGTATGTACCGTGTAGCCTGCCTGCTTTGGATAATAGCCATATTCCGGACGCCAGCGTGCAAAGGCCAGCGCGTCGTAGCCCCAGTCCTGGGAGTTAACCAGCTGTTTTTCTTCTTCCAGCGTAGTGCGCACCGCATCGTCAAAGCTTATCAGCGTTTGTGGGATAAGCGCGCGTAGCGTGGCATCATTGGCCAGCAAGTCGTGCTTAAGCCCCTGGATGAGCGCGCGGGCGATGGTGGGTGGCACGGAGGTGATAACGTTAAGGAACCAGACCGAAATCCAGCGAGTGGGAAACGGAATCGGGATAAGCGGACGGTGGCGGCCACTGATAGCCATAAAGCGCTCAAACTGCTGCTGATAACTCAGTACTTCAGGTCCGGCTGCCTCAAACGTGCGGTGCTCGCTGGCCGGTTTCTCTCCCAGACCGACCAGATAAACCAGCAGGTTTTCCAGGGCAATCGGGGTGGTGCGCGAACGCACCCAGCGTGGAGGCGTGAGCACCGGCAGGTTGTAGACCATATCTCGCATCACTTCGAAGGCCGCTGAACCTGCACCCACAATAATGCCGGCGCGCAGTTCGGTTACCGGTATACCTGCTTCACGCAGCGTGTCGGCGGTGAGTTGGCGCGCGAGGAGGTGTGCAGAACTGCGCTCCTCCTGCGGGGGCTGTAGGGAGCTCAGGAAAACAATGTGTTTTACCGGCTGCTTGCGTAGTGCATCGCGCAGATTGCGGGCAGCCTGCACTTCACGCTCAACAAAATCGTCGCCGTCGCCCATGCTATGGACCAGGTAATACAGAGTGTCGACGCCCGTAAGCGCGGGTGCCAGCGTGTGCGGTTTTGCAAGATCGGCATAACGGCATTCCACGCCAGACCAGTTCTGCTTTTGTAACCATTCAAGACGGCGTGCGGCGGCGATAACGTGATGACCTGCTGCGCTAAGGCGCGGTGTCAGATGCTGGCCGATATAGCCGCTGGCACCCAGTACCAAAATAGTGCCTGATTCCTTCATCCCTGGAAAATCCTTTATCGGTTAAGAAAATGCTGCCAGTGTTGTACGACTTGCTCAAGCTGCGCGCGCTCGACGTCCAGATGCGTGACAAGACGTGTTACCGGGGCCGCATTGATGAGGATGCCGCGCTGTTTCATATAGTCACCCAGTTCGCCCACATCTTGCGCTTCGACACGGACAAACAGCATATTGGTGTCCTGGCGCCTGACATCGGCACCGGCTTCACGCAGCGTGCTGGCAAGCCAGGCGGCATTATCATGATCTTCACGCAGGCGTTCAACATGGTGGCGCAGCGCATAGCGGCCCGCTGCAGCGAGAATTCCCGCCTGGCGCATGCCGCCGCCGGTCATTTTACGCCAGCGTAGGGCGCGATGGATAAGCTCGCGGCTACCGAGCAACAGAGAACCGACTGGCGCACCCAGCCCTTTAGACAGGCAAATCGTGAAGCTGTCGCACTCACGTGCCACCTCGCTAAGCTCGCAGCCGTATTCCACCACGGCGTTAAAAATACGTGCGCCATCGACGTGCAGGGCAAGGTTGTGCTCCTGAGTAAAACGTCGCGCTTCGCGTAGATACTCGCGCGGCAGTACTTTGCCATTATGGGTGTTTTCCAGACTCAGCAGGCGAGTGCGGGCGAAATGCACGTCATCGGCTTTGATTTTGGCCGCCACGGCGTCAAGCGGCAGCGTACCATCGGGGGCGGCATCAATCGGCTGAGGTTGAATGCTGCCGAGCACGGCGGCACCGCCTGCTTCATACAGATAGTTATGCGCGAGCTGTCCTGTAATGTACTCTTCACCTCGCTGGCAGTGCGAGAGCAGCGCCACCAGGTTGGCCTGGGTGCCGGTAGGCAGAAACAACGCTGCCTCCTTGCCCGCCATCTCGGCGGCCTCGTGTTGTAGCGCGTTAACAGTGGGATCGTCCCCGTAAACATCATCCCCGGTGGGAGCAGACATCATGGCTTCCAGCATGGCGCGCGTGGGACGTGTGACGGTATCGCTGCGTAAATCAATCACGGGGAACTCCTTGTGTTTTATGAATTACGCCTTTTTTACCGGAACCAGTTGGTTTTCGCCAGCTCAACCACCTCATCGCCACGTCCGCTGATGATGGCGCGCAGCATATACAGGCTGAAACCTTTGGCTTGTTCAAGCTTAATTTGCGGCGGAATAGCCAACTCATCTTTTGCCACCTTCACATCCACCAGCACCGGTCCTGGCAGGCTGAAGGCCTGTTCCAGCGCAGCGCTGACGTCCTGCGCTTTTTCAACCCGGATGCCTGTAATACCGCAGGCTTCGGCGATGCGGGCAAAATTGGTGTCGTGCAACTCGGTGCCGTCGGTCAGGTAGCCACCGGCCTTCATTTCCATCGCCACAAACCCCAATACGCTATTGTTGAAGACCACAATTTTGATGGGCAACTGGAGCTGAACGACCGACAAAAAGTCGCCCATCAGCATGC
>JALAGK010000319.1 GCA_022712475.1 Enterobacteriaceae bacterium | reverse complement strand
GCTGCGTTCTGCCAGGACATGCTGACCACCGCCCCTGGAAAAGCAATCCCCCTGTTTATCCTTGTCCAACCCGCCTGAACAACACATGGCAGAAGCCCAAACACAGAAGACTCATCCTCAGAACACTACGCGCCCGGCCGTTGTATTCCGGCGCACGCAGCATTACCATCGATAACTCATGGAAAGTTCACACAAAAGGAAAGGAATTCAACTATGCGCCACGTCGTGCTTCTCAGTCTTACTCTGCCCTTATTCCTGAGCGCCTGCCAGCAGCAGCGTACACCACCACCTACAGCTGAGGCCCAGCGCCAGCAGGTCGCGTCTGTGATTGCCGGCACGCGTTATCTAAAGCAGCAATGTGGATACCGCGATTTACCGGCCGACGGACAAATTGAGCAAGCCGCCTATCGCGCCGCACACGAACGCGGGTGGACGCCGTCAGCAGACATCGCGCCTTATAGCGAACAGCTCTATCAGCGTCTGCTGCGTGACACCACGCCACCCGCCAGCCAGTGCGCCGAATTCAGCGAGCTGTTAAAACCCTTTATCGCAACGCTGCCAAAAGCGTAACCGGTCAGACGGTGAGTCCGGCGTGCAAACGTGGCTAAATGCCCACGCCCTGCACTGCAGTCAACCACGAGATGTTTTTGCCATCCTCGGTGCGGTAGTACAGCATGCAGCTAAAACCACACCGCCGCAGGCTGGGTGATAACCCACCAGCCTGCCAGCGCCAGACAGGGACCAAAAGCAAACGCCTCGCCGCGCGCAATGCGCCCGGTCATGCGCAGCACCAGCATCAGCACAATGCCCAGTAGCGATGCCGATAAAAGCAGCAGCGGCAGCTGTTGCCAGCCGCACCAGGCTCCCAGCGCAGCCAACAGTTTAAAATCGCCATACCCAAGCCCTTCACGCCTCGTTAACAGTAAAAAGGCCTGATAAACTCCCCACAGAGTAAGCCAGCCTGCCACCGCGCCCAGCACCGCATCCTGCAAGGGCACAAACGCGCCGTGCAGATTTGCCAGCAGACCAAGCCACAGCAAAGACAGTGTCAGCACATCAGGCAGCAGCATATGTTCAAGGTCGATGCTGAGCAACGCAATCAGCAGCCAACAGCAGAGCGCCAGCATCAACGCATCCAGCCCTGGCGGCCAGCCCAGCGCAATCCATGCTGTACACAGTGCGCTCATCAGTTCAGTGAGCGGATAACGCCAGCCGATGCAGCCCCCACAGTGACGACAGCGCCCACGCAGCCACAACCAGCTCAGTAGCGGAATATTGTCGTAAAAGGCAATGGTGTGGCGGCACTGCGGGCAGCACGAGCGCGGCACAAACAGATTGAAGCGCGGCGGGAAATCATCGTGCAAGGAACCCTCGGCAGCAGATGTCTGACGAGCCATCATCACCGGCAGACGCCAGATAACGCAGTTCAGCACACTGCCCGCAATCAGCCCCAGTACAAACATGCCACCCACCCACAGCATCACGGCATGTCCTCGTCGTTAATCACAATGCTGTCTACCGCACCGCCAGGCCAGTCCCACATGGCATCCAGCTGCATCCGGCGGCCCAATGACTGAAGCACCAGTGCGGTGGGTTCAATGGATGCGACCTCTTCGCCGCAGGGCAGCGTGTCGCCTTCGCGATACTGTTTACCGTTAAGGGTAACGCTACGCTGCTCCGGGGCATCAGCCCAGACGTGGGCGCTGTAGCGTAGCGGCATCAGGGTATCGTCATTACAGGCAGGTCCGACTTCTTCATCCGTTGTCGCCTGCTCGCGCGATGCCGCCGGGAGTACATGACTTCGCACGCCATCATCCCCCGGGCCACGCCATGCCTGCCACAGGCCGGATGCTATCCATCCAAGCGTAAACAGCAATACACCATAAAACACCAACAGCCAGGCTGGGATGCGATAACCGCTCAACGGCGGTGAAGAGTCCATTTTCCAGATACCTCCATTATGCGTTGCCCGTCGGGCGCAGGGCGCGTCACACTATTTATCATCTGCGGCCAGGGTGCAGGCAGTGCGTCAGTCGGACCGGTCTGGCCTGAAATGCGGTATTCTCCGCGATAATCCAGGCTGCCCTGCGCGCTAAACGGCAGCGGAGCCTGCGTCTGGCGCAACGCACCGTGAACCACCGGCCCTTCACAGCGCATATCAAGCTGCGGTTCACCCAGCGCAAGCCTCTGCCCCAACGCCCCCAGCTGCGCCTCGCGCCAGTCCAGCCGGGCCTCCAGCGCCAGACACGCCGCTGGCGTAAAGCGCAGCGTTTTAACAAAGAGAGTCAATTTACCCTGAACATCAAGTGGCAGCATGGCACCAGAGAGAGCCAGAAGCGGTTGCGCCTGCGCCGTCAGGCGCGCCTGTGACACGCGCCAGCTTCCCAGCCAGCCAAGATATGCATCGCCCTGAACAGGGCCTCCCTGAGTACTAACATAAACCCCTGGCAGTCCGTTATGCCAGCCCAGGCGCCAGCTCACGTCCCCTGCCGTGATGTTTTTCCAGCGCAGGTTCAGGAAATGGCCAGCCCAAACGGTACCCGTTGCACCCGCCATCGAGACAGGTTCAGGTAACAGCCGTTGCACCAGCCGCGCAGGCGCGGTGACCGCCAGTGCCAGCAGATACAGCAGCATACACAGCGCACCATAACGCCACGCTTTTTTCATCTCAGTACACACCCAGCACAAGGCTTGCACTCACGCTACCGTCTGCTGGCGTTTTGCCCTGCATAGTCAGCTCCAGCACCTGCACCACGCCCTGCGCCTCCAGCGCCAACAGCCAGGCCAACAGCGCATCGGCATTTGCCGCAGCCACCGCAACCTGGAGCGTATTGTCGTTACGCTTCACCGACGCCAGCGTGATGCCCAGCGCCGTTGCACGCTGGCGTAACAGGTTTTCAACGCTCGCGTTGTCTACACGCGCGGGCAAACGCGCCATCTGCCCGGACAATGCCGCCAGCCGGGTCTGGCGCTGTGCCTGAGCCGCCAGCGCATGCTGGAGCGGCTGCCAGAGCAGGAGCCACACCACTAATATTCCCAGTACAGCGGCGAGCACAACCAGCAACCTGCGCTCACGTGCTGTGCGCTGCACCCAGAGCATGTGTAGCCTGTTCATAACGCCTCATCCTCAAGCGTGAGCAGAAATGCGCCGTCACGCTGACGCGCCAGGGTAAACGCCTTCGAAAGTTGCTGCTGCGCCCGGGCAAGCCCGGTAGCCTCGCCGTTCAATACCAGCCGCAGCGCCTCGCTGCGCCAGTGTAATTCACGCACTGTCACACCTTCAGGCAACGGCGGTAGTACCGCCATCCAGCGGGCTAACTCACCGCCACGCTGTTGCGACAACGCCCGGCGCACCACGGCCTGCCAGTTTGCCTGCGGCTCACCTGGGAAACGCGCGCTAAACTGCTGGCGCACCTGCTGCTCAAACGCATCCCCCTGGCGTGACAGTTGCCATAGCGTCAGCCCCTGCCAGACAAACAACAGCACCAGCATCGCGGCTGCCGCGTACAGTGGTTGACGCCAGGCCTGACAGGTGCGGGGAACCGGTTTTGGCAACAGCGAGATGTCAGCACGCACGGCTTCGCACGCCAGCAGCATGAAAGCATCCTGCAAAGGCTCTACCTGCCAGCCGCTACAGCCCGGCGGCGCATCGCCGTAGCAGCATACCGGCCCTTCATCCGGCCGTTCGCGCTGGCGGGCGGCCAGCCACAGGGTAAGCCAGTTATCATCAACCTGCGCCCCTTGCCAGCCTGAGGTGCGCACAAGCCAGCCGCCACACCAGCGTAGCGCCGAGGGAGCATCATCATGCCGCGGCAATGCAAGCGCATCGGGAATGATTTTCACCAGCCTCAGACCGGCTGTCTGAAACGGTGTCTGCCATCGTGACAGCTGTGACTGCTCCAGCGCAGCAACCCAGATATTTTCACCTGAGCGGGCAAGCGGCACCGTCACCATGTGCTGCATTGCGCTACCCAGCGTTTCCTCAACCAGCCACGGCAGCGCACGCAGTCCGGCAGCATCATGCCGGCCCGGCAAACGCACACACTGAATCGCTAACGCACTCACCGGCACCAGCAGGCAACAGGCATCATCCGGGTAGCGTGTGGCCAGGGTGGCGAGCTGTGCCGCCATCACCTCACCCCGTGCGCCGTCCGGCTCCCCCTGCGCGTTGAGCCGTAGCCAGATAAAGGCCTCTTCAGAATCACCGACCGGTGCCAGCACCAGCCAGTGCGCTGCTTTACTCATGGTTCTGCCTCCTGCTGTCGCCACAGCACGCTGATTTTGCCGTTGCTGCGCTGCAACAGGCTGTGCTGGCGATACGCGACGCCATCCATACTCGCGCTGATATGTACGCTAAAAAATTCGCTGTTAAGGGCAAGGTAACGCCGCTGCCCGGCGAGAGGTTTCAGCCCGGCAAACGCCGCCTCCAGCGTCGGCCAGCCCGCATCAGGGCGCTGGGCGAGCCAGCGGCGCACGTCTTCTTCGGTGATATCGTCAGAAAGTGCGGCCACCAGCGGCCAGTGCTCTGCACCCAGCGTGTTGATATTCAGCGCCAGGCTCTGCACCGGCAGTGCACATAACTGCGGGCGTAGCTGGTTCCAGAGGTCGGCACTCACACCACGCACCTGACGCAACTCGCTCACGTCCCACATGAGTTGTTGTGCGGTAAGATACGGGGGCTCCAGCGCTGCATATTCGCTGTCTTTTGCGCCACCGCCCCGCGACTCGTCTCCCTCTGTTACCCAGTCCGCTGCCGCCAAAGCAATCATCTGCGCAGCCGCCGCTTCAACGCCGTTTAACGTCAGCAGGCGGATAAATACCGCGCGCGCGCCGTCATCGCCCAGCGCGTTCAGGTTAAAGCAGGCCTGCGCATCGTTAATACGCATCTGCAATTGCCCGACCTCCAGCGGCAGGCTGTCGGCAAGCGTCGCCCAGCGCTGTGAAAGATGGGTATGGCGCATATCATCCAGCGCATCCAGGCGCAGCAGGCCCCCCGCCACCTCCTCTGCCCCGGCCGCAAACCATTTACCCTGCGCACGCTGGTGAAGCTGCATGCCATACTGGAAACTGAAGAACCAACGTTCAGTGGCGAGCGCCGCCAGCGCGACCATCACCGCCAGCAGCAACAGCACCGTCAGCAGTGCCATCCCTTTTTGCTTCATGCGCCCTCCGCCAGCAGGAAACGGCGCGTAACCGTGGTTCCTTCACTCAGCGTCAGGCTGATTTCGATAGCCTGCGGCAGCGTGCCATCGTCCTGCCATCCCGGCTGCCAGTCGCCCTCAACCCAGTAGCGCAGCCGAAGCGTGCTTACACCGTTAAGCAAACGTCGACGATGCGCGTCGCTCCCTGCGGGCATATCGGGATAATCGAGAAAAGCACGCACCAGACTTTCGCCTTCAACGCGGTATGCCACACGCTGTAGCCGCGAGCGCACCAGCGTGCCGCCCGGGTTAAGCCAGCCCGCATGGGTAAAAATAAGACCGTCGCTGGCACCCCGCGCGGTGATAGCCCGCGGCGACGCGCCGCCGAGCGCACCCGGCGTACGTACCGGGCGCGGCACCATGGCGGAAATATCGCGTTCCATTATCGCCAGCGCATGCTGGATTTGCGCCAGTCGCCCGGCGTGGCGCGCCGAATGCTGTTCCAGCGCCATACCCTGGTACAGCACGCGGTTCGCCATCAGCCCCAGTAACGCAAACACAGCCAGTGCCAGCACCATTTCCAGAAGCGTAAATCCGCGCGCGTTCACTGTTTCACCACCCAGGTTTGCAGCGTTGTCACCGCAGCACTGTCGCGCTGCCACGGCTGAGCACTGACCTCTACTTCCAGCACCCGTACACCCGGCTGACCGCTTTCAACGCCGCGCCAGCGCCAGTACCAG
>JALAGK010000318.1 GCA_022712475.1 Enterobacteriaceae bacterium | reverse complement strand
GCCGGGAGGTGAGCGAACCGCGAAGCGGCGATTTCTTTGCGGGGCCGCCGGAGATTGCAAAGAGGGCCACGGTGGCCCTCTTTGCCCGTTCACCGCAACTGAAGTTCCATTTGTTGCCAGGCTTCTTGTGAACGGAACATTCACCAATCCTTAAACAACCAGCATTAGGGCAGTACCCAAATTCAAATTAATACTCTCTACAACACTTACGGCTGGGCAACAAAGCCAATGGCGTCATACACCTTTTTCAGCGTTTCGCCAGCATGTGCTCGCGCTTTCTGCGCACCTTCCTTCATCACTTGTTGCAGGAAAGCCTCATCGTTACGGTAACGGTGGTAACGCTCCTGCAATTCGCTCAGCATACCGGATACGGCCTCTGCCACTTCGCCTTTCAGGTGGCCGTACATCTTACCTTCAAAGTGCTGTTCCAGTTCGGTAATCGTCTTACCCGTCACACCTGACAGAATGTCCAGCAGGTTGGCAACACCGGCTTTGTTTGCCACATCGTAACGCACGACCGGCGGCTCATCGGAGTCAGTCACAGCGCGTTTAATCTTCTTAACCACCGATTTCGGGTCTTCAAGCAGGCCAATCACGTTGTTACGGTTATCGTCCGACTTGGACATCTTTTTCGTCGGCTCCAACAGGGACATCACGCGCGCACCGGATTTTGGAATAAACGGCTCCGGCACCTTGAAGATATCGCCGTAGAGGGCATTGAAGCGTTGTGCAATATCGCGGCTTAGTTCCAGATGCTGCTTCTGGTCTTCACCGACCGGCACCTGATTCGTCTGATATAACAGAATATCCGCCGCCATCAGCACCGGGTAATCAAACAACCCTGCATTGATATTTTCGGCATAGCGTGCGGATTTATCCTTGAACTGGGTCATGCGGCTCAGCTCACCAAAGTAGGTGTAGCAATTGAGCACCCAACTCAGTTGCGCGTGCTCCGGGACATGAGACTGGACAAAAATAGTGCTCTTCTTGGGGTCAATACCACAGGCAAGATAGAGCGCCAGTGTATCCAGCGTGGCTTTACGCAACGCTTGCGGGTCCTGGCGCACCGTAATGGCGTGCTGGTCGACGATGCAGTAGATACAGTGGTAATCATCCTGCATGTTCACCCACTGACGCAGCGCACCCATGTAGTTCCCGATGGTTAATTCTCCCGACGGCTGCGCGCCGCTAAAGACGATGGGCTTAGTCATTTACTCATTCCTGATGTTCATAGTGGGGAAGCCCGAGTAAGGGCAAAATCTCATGGAGGCGATCGTAGACATAATCAGGCTCGCTGAGCGCAATCGCTTCTCCATAGTTGTATCCGTAAGTCAGACCCACCGAGCGGCAGCCCGCGGCCTGAGAAGCGAGAATATCATTGCGCGAGTCGCCTACAAAGAGCAACTCTTGTGGCTGGAGATTCAATTCCTGTAGTACACGCAGTACCGCTTCGGGATGAGGTTTTTTATTCTCAACATCATCACCGCCAATAATCACACTAAAATAGTCGTGAATACCGAGTGCCGTGAGAATCGGTGCCACAAAAGCGCTGGGCTTATTGGTGACCAGCGCCAGCGCAATACCGTTTTGCTTAAGTGTATTCAGTGTGTCGGCCACCGACGGAAACAGAAAGCTACCGTCCTCGGCGGCTTCGCCATAATAGCGGTCAAACAGCTTACGCATCATCATGCGCATACCGTCGTCAGCGTCCGGGCGCGATTTCTCTTTAAGCGCCCACGCCAGTGCGCGTTCCATCAGCACATCCGCGCCGTTACCAATCCAGGTCACAACCCTGTCTTCACCGGCCTGCGGCAACTCCAGCGCATAGAGCGCGCTATCAACAGCAAACGTCAGGCCCGGCGCACTATCAACCAGTGTCCCATCAAGATCGAACGCTACTGCGCGGATCGTGGATATCTTATTCATGACCTACCTTCGCCAGTTCGCTGCGCATTTCATCAATCACTTTTTTGTAGTCCGGCTGACCAAAAATAGCTGAGCCCGCAACGAACATATCAGCGCCTGCCTCGGCTATCTCGCGAATATTGCTCGCCTTCACACCGCCATCCACTTCCAGACGAATATCGTAGCCGGATGCATCAATACGCTCGCGAACCTGGCGCAGTTTCTCAAGCGTGTGCGGGATGAACGACTGACCGCCGAAGCCGGGGTTCACCGACATCAGCAAAATCACGTCGAGTTTATCCATAACGTGATCGAGCCAGCTAAGAGAGCTGGCCGGATTCAGCACCAGACCAGCCTTACAGCCGTGTTCTTTAATCAACTGCAGGGAACGGTCAACGTGTTCGGAGGCTTCCGGGTGGAAGGTAATAATGCTGGCACCCGCGGCGGCAAAATCAGGAATAATGCGATCAACGGGCTTAACCATCAGATGCACGTCAATAGGTGCCGTAACACCGTAATCGCGCAGCGCCTTGAGCACCATCGGCCCAATCGTCAGATTCGGTACATAGTGGTTATCCATGACATCGAAGTGCACGACATCCGCACCTGCCGCCAACACTTTTGCGGTGTCTTCGCCCAGGCGGGCGAAGTCGGCCGACAGGATTGAGGGAGCAATCAAATACTGTTTCATCCGCTTCTC
>JALAGK010000317.1 GCA_022712475.1 Enterobacteriaceae bacterium | reverse complement strand
CCAGAACAGCATCACCGGTAGTGCGATAACACCTGCGGCGATGACAAAAGCCCGACGCAGGAAAACCTGATGCGCAGGATAGCGTTTATACATAGACATCGTTTTCCTCCTTTGAGAAGCCATAACATTAGATGACAGAATAATACTGCTCTGGCTGAAATTTTACTACTCATCGGACCAGAAAAAAGCATCTTTTACCCATTATTTACACACAACCCCGTAATTAAGTTACAAAATGGTTAATGAATTACTAACCACCAGTTAACGCATGGGTTTGTGATTTTTATACTTTTTTTACACCTCACCCCGGCATTTTTGCGCCTTCTTTTCAGTAAAAAACCTACCCTCACCTCAATCCTTAAAACACCGCTGGAGGTGGACTGTGAGTGCAGGCGTGATTATCGGCGCAGCGCTGGTTTTTTTACTTCTGGGCTACCTGATTTATGCCCTGATTAACGCGGAGGTGTTCTGATGGCAGCCTCAGCATTTCTTCTGATTGCAAGCTTCATGCTGGTACTGCTGATACTGGCAAAACCGCTGGGGTCGCTACTGGCACGCTTTATCGACGGTGAACCGCTACCGATACTGGGGCATGTAGAACACATACTCTGGCCCTTACTCGGCGTAAACCGTAAGCCAATGCAGTGGCGTCAGTATCTGCTCGCCATTCTTCTGTTTAACCTACTCGGGCTTGCGCTACTGCTGGCCATTTTACTGTTACAGGGCCATTTGCCGCTCAACCCACAAGGGTTTGCCGGCCTTTCCTGGGATTTGGCGCTCAATACTGCGGTGAGCTTTGTCACCAATACCAACTGGCAGGCATATGGCGGCGAAACCACACTGAGCTATTTCAGCCAGCTGGCCGGGCTAACCGTACAAAATTTCCTTTCTGCCGCTACCGGCATCGCCATCGCTTTTACATTGATCCGCGCGCTTGTGAACCACTCAATACAGACCCTCGGTAACGCCTGGGTTGATCTCACACGCATTACGCTATGGGTGCTGCTGCCACTGTCGCTGATTATTGCGCTGCTATTCGTTCAGCAAGGCGTGCTGCAAAACGTCGCCGCTTATCAGCCCGTGTTGACCCTTGAAGGCGCAAAACAGCTGCTGCCGATGGGGCCAGTTGCCTCTCAGGAGGCGATAAAAATGCTCGGCACTAACGGCGGCGGCTTTTTTAACGCTAACTCGGCACATCCGTTTGAAAACCCAACGGCACTAACCAATGCCGTGCAGATGCTGGTGATTTTCCTTATACCTGCTGCGCTGTGTTTTGCCTTTGGTGAGGCCAGCGGCGACAGTCGTCAGGGACGCACGCTGTTGTGGGCTATGTCACTGGTCTTCGTGCTCTGTGCCACTGTGGTGATGTGGGCGGAAATGCACGGCAATCCAGCTCTGACGCTTGCGGGTGCCGACAGCGCTCAGAATATGGAAGGTAAAGAAAGCCGCTTCGGCATTCTTGCGAGTAGTCTGTTCGCCACCGTGACCACCGCCGCCTCCTGCGGTGCGGTGAATGCCATGCATGACTCCTTTAGCGCGCTCGGAGGCCTGGTGCCGATGTGGCTAATGCAAATCGGTGAAGTCATTTTTGGCGGTGTCGGCTCCGGGCTATATGGCATGTTGCTGTTCGTGCTGTTGGCGGTGTTCATTGCCGGACTGATGGTCGGACGCACGCCAGAATATCTGGGCAAAAAAATTGATGTGCCGGAAATGAAAATGACCGCACTGGCGATTCTGGTTACGCCCGCGCTGGTGCTGCTCGGCAGCGCGCTGGCAATGATGACCGACGCCGGACGCAGCGCCATGCTCAACCCCGGCCCGCATGGATTTAGCGAGGTGTTATATGCCGTCTCATCAGCGGCGAACAACAACGGCAGCGCCTTTGCTGGCCTGAGCGCCAACACGCCGTTCTGGAACCTGCTACTGGCCTTTTGCATGCTGGCAGGCCGCTTTGCCGTTATGGTGCCGGTTATGGCCATTGCCGGTTCACTGGTTGCGAAAAAATCCCAGGCCGCAACGCCAGGCACATTACCCACCCACGGCCCGCTGTTCATCGGTCTGCTAATTGGCACCGTGCTGCTGGTGGGCGCACTGACCTTTATCCCGGCGCTCGCCCTTGGGCCGCTTGCGGATCATCTGATGACCCAGGTACTGGGATAACGGAGAAACTATGAGCCGTAAACAACTCGCGCTGTTTGAACCTGCACTGGTCCGTCAGGCATTAAAAGACGCGTTTAAAAAACTCAGCCCGGCGGTGCAATGGCACAACCCGGTCATGTTTATCGTCTGGGCCGGGAGCGTGCTCACCACGCTGCTGACACTGGCCATGGCGGCTGGTGTATTACGCGGCAGCGCCCTGTTCACGGGAGCTATCAGCCTGTGGTTGTGGTTTACCGTGCTATTTGCCAATGTGGCGGAAGCCCTGGCGGAAGGACGCAGTAAAGCGCAGGCCAGCAGCCTCAAAGGGGTCAAGCAAACCTCATTTGCCCGCAAATTGCGTGAGGCACACCGCGACGCACAGATGGATCACATCCCGTCAGCAGACCTGCGCCGGGGCGATATCGTGCTGGTCGAAGCGGGCGATATTATCCCGTGTGACGGTGAGGTCATTGAAGGCGGTGCGTCAGTGGATGAAAGTGCCATTACCGGTGAGTCCGCGCCCGTCATTCGCGAGTCCGGCGGCGACTTTGCGTCTGTCACTGGCGGCACGCGCATTTTGTCTGACTGGCTGGTTATCCGCTGTAGCGTCAATCCCGGTGAAACCTTTCTTGACCGCATGATAGCGATGGTCGAAGGCGCCCAGCGCCGCAAAACACCTAACGAAATCGCGCTGACGATTCTGTTGATTGCGCTCACTATCGTGTTTCTCCTGGCAACCGCTACGCTGTGGCCTTTCTCAGCCTGGGGCGGCACCGCTGTGAGCGTTACGGTACTGGTGGCGCTGCTGGTGTGTCTTATCCCTACCACCATCGGCGGCCTACTATCAGCCATTGGTGTGGCAGGCATGAGCCGCATGCTCGGCGCAAACGTCATCGCCACCAGCGGGCGTGCAGTAGAAGCCGCAGGTGATGTGGACGTGCTGCTGCTCGATAAAACCGGCACCATCACCCTTGGCAACCGCCAGGCCTCCGATTTCCTGCCTGCGCCCGGTGTTGATGAACGCCAGTTGGCCGATGCCGCCCAGCTCTCCTCGCTCGCCGATGAAACACCGGAAGGCCGCAGTATTGTGGTGCTGGCAAAGCAACGCTTTAATCTGCGCGAGCGCGATCTGCAAAGCCTTAATGCCACATTTGTGCCATTTACCGCTCAGACGCGTATGAGCGGCATCAATATTGAACAGCGCATGATTCGTAAAGGCTCGGTTGATGCCCTGCGCCGCCACGTTGAAGCCAACGGCGGCCATTTCCCACCTGAAATCGATCAGCTGGTAGAAGGCGTAGCACGCGTGGGTGGCACACCGCTGGTGGTCGCCGAAGGCGAACACGTGCTGGGTGTCATTGCGCTTAAAGATATTGTTAAAGGCGGTATCAAAGAGCGTTTTGCGCGCCTGCGCCAGATGGGCATTAAAACGGTGATGATCACCGGCGATAACCGCCTTACGGCAGCCGCGATTGCTGCCGAAGCCGGTGTGGACGACTTTCTGGCAGAAGCCACGCCGGAAGCCAAACTGGCGTTGATTCGCCAATACCAGGCCGAAGGACGGCTGGTGGCGATGACCGGTGATGGCACAAACGACGCTCCGGCACTCGCGCAGGCCGACGTGGCAGTCGCCATGAACTCCGGCACCCAGGCGGCTAAAGAGGCGGGCAACATGGTGGATCTGGATTCCAATCCCACCAAACTGATTGAAGTGGTGCACATCGGCAAGCAGATGTTGATGACCCGCGGCTCGCTCACCACATTCAGTATCGCCAATGACGTGGCGAAGTATTTTGCCATTATTCCGGCAGCTTTTGCGGCGACTTACCCCCAGCTTGGCGCACTTAATGTCATGCACTTACATTCACCGTCGTCGGCCATTCTCAGTGCCGTTATTTTCAACGCGCTTATCATCATTGCGCTCATCCCGCTGGCGCTTCGCGGCGTGAGCTATCGCCCGCTAAGTGCCGCCGCCATGCTGCGCCGCAACCTGTGGATTTACGGGCTGGGTGGGCTGGTGGTGCCGTTTATCGGTATTAAGCTCATTGATGTGCTACTCACACTGTTCGGTCTGATTTAAGAGGTTTTTCAGATGGCTATGTTACGCCCTGCAATATCGTTACTGCTTTTTATAGCGCTTGTCACCGGCGGGCTTTACCCGCTGCTCACCACAGCACTGGCTCAATGGTGGTTTCCGCTCCAGGCCAACGGCTCGCTGATTCGCCTGAACGGTGAAATCCGTGGTTCTGAACTGATTGGGCAGCATTTTAGCGAAGCGAAATACTTTCAGGGTCGCCCGTCCGCCACTGCTGAAACACCGTATAATCCGCAGGCCTCCGGCGGCAGCAACCTCGCAGCCAGTAACCCCCAACTAACACAGCAGGTAAATGAACGCATCGCCGCCCTGCGAGCCGCCAATCCGCAGGCAGCGCACGACGTGCCAGTTGAGCTGGTGACGGCATCAGCCAGTGGGTTGGACCCACAAATCACCCCGACTGCCGCCAAGTGGCAGATTGCGCGCATTGCCCAGGCTCGCCACATCACACCGGAGCAAGTGGCAAAACAGATCGACGCGCATACCTAATCCCCTGCACCGGGGTACACTGGTCAAACGGTGGTTAATTTGCTGCAACTCAACCTGGCGCTGGACGCGATGAAGAGGTAATAAAGAACGATGACTGAGGAGCCAATGCGCCCTGACCCGGATAACCTGCTGGCACAAACGCACGCTGCTCGCCGTGGGCGACTGAAGATCTTCTTTGGTGCCTGTGCTGGCGTAGGCAAGACCTGGTCAATGCTTCAGGAAGCGCAGCGCCTGCGCGCTCAGGGGTTGGATGTCCTGATTGGCGTGGTGGAAACTCACGGCCGCCAGGAAACCGCAGCGCTGGTGGACGGGCTGGCCCTCCAGCCGCGCAAACGCATCCACTATCGCGGGCGTACTGTACAGGAATTTGATCTCGACGCCGCACTGGCACGCCATCCGGCACTGATTTTGATGGACGAGTTGGCGCACACGAATGCGCCCGGCTCGCGCCACCCAAAACGCTGGCAGGATGTGGAGGAGCTGCTCGACGCCGGTATAGATGTTTTTACCACCGTTAACGTACAGCACCTGGAAAGCCTGAACGATGTGGTTAGTGGTGTCACTGGCGTCCAGGTGCGCGAAACCGTGCCGGATCCGATTTTTGATGCCGCCGACGAAGTCGTGATGGTGGATTTACCCCCAGACGATCTGCGCCAACGCCTGCATGAAGGCAAGGTGTACATTGCAGGCCAGGCCGAGCGCGCGATTGAGAATTTTTTTCGCAAAGGCAATCTGATTGCGCTGCGCGAACTGGCGTTGCGCCGTACTGCCGATCGGGTGGATGAGCAGATGCGTGCCTGGCGCGACCGCCAGGGCCAGGAACGTGTCTGGCATACCCGCGATGCTATTTTGCTGTGTATTGGTCATGGCAGAGGCAATGAGAAACTGGTGCGCACAGCTGCACGGCTGGCCGCAAGACTGGGCAGTGCCTGGCATGCCGTGTACGTCGAAACGCCACGGCTGCATCGGCTGGCAGAGCACCACCGCCGGGCGATTCTGAACGCGTTACGTCTCGCGCAGGAACTGGGAGCCGAAACCGCGACCCTGGCGGACGCCCACGAAGATAAAGCGCTGGTACGTTATGCTCGTCAGCATAATCTTGGCAAAATTATCACCGGTCAGCGTCCTGCCCGTTTGCGGCTGTGGCCCGGCGAAACCTTTGCCGCGCGGATAAGCCGTCTGGCACCCGATCTCGATCTGGTGATAGTCGGTCTGGAGGAGCAAAGTCCGGCGAAAAACGAGCAAAATCCCGATACTCGCGCCTTTGGCGAAAAATGGCGGGTTCAGATACGTGGCTGTGTTGTCGCTCTGGCGTTGTGCGCGTTAATTACCTTTATAGCCAGTCGCTGGCTGGCAGGTTTTGATGCCGCAAACCTGGTTATGCTTTATCTGCTTGGCGTGGTGATTGTGGCGCTGTTTTACGGGCGCTGGCCCTCTGTGCTGGCAACGGTCATTAACGTACTCAGTTTTGATCTGTTTTTTATTGCTCCGCAGGGCACGCTCGCGGTCTCCGACGTACAATATTTACTCACCTTCTCAGTCATGCTCGGCGTGGGACTATTGACCGGTAACCTCACGGCTGGCGTGCGTTATCAGGCGCGTATTGCCCGCTACCGCGAGCAGCGCACTCGCCATTTATACGAGATGTCGAAAGCGCTGGCGATGACCCGTAATCCGCAGGATATCGCGCCCATTAGCGCTCATTTTCTGCAAAGTGGCCTGTTTGCCCAGAGTCAGCTGCTGGTGCCCGATGAACACGGGCAGCTTCATCCCGTCAACGCCGAATCGGGCATCAAAACCTGGGACGACGCCATTGCTCGCTGGAGCTTTAGCCGAGGTCAACCAGCTGGCGCAGGCACCGACACGTTACCCGGCGTTCCCTGGCAAATTCTGCCACTGCGTGCGGGCGACAAAACGCTGGGTGTGCTGATTGTTGAACCCTCTAACCCACGCCAGCTGCTTATACCCGAGCAGCAGCGGCTGCTGGAAACCTTTACGCTCCTGGTGAGTAATGCGCTGGAGCGCCTTACGCTCACCGCCAGTGAAGAGCAGGCACGCCTGGCCACCGCGCGCGAACAACTGCGCAACTCGCTGTTGGCCGCCCTCTCCCACGATTTACGTACACCACTGACGGTG
>JALAGK010000316.1 GCA_022712475.1 Enterobacteriaceae bacterium | reverse complement strand
GCGCTTGGGCTGCCCGCGGAAGATACGCAGCACATTATCAGTATGTCGCTTTTTGCCTCTGGCGTGGCATCGGTTATCCAGATTAAAGCGTGGGGACCGGTTGGCTCCGGACTGCTGTCGATTCAGGGCACCAGCTTCAACTTCGTATCGCCACTGATTATGGGCGGACTGGCGCTAAAAAATGGCGGTGCTGACGTACCCACCATGATGGCTGCGCTGTTCGGCACCCTGATGCTGGCAAGCTGCACGGAAATGATTGTCTCGCGTGTCCTGCATCTGGCACGGCGTATTATCACGCCGCTGGTCTCTGGCGTGGTGGTGATGATTATCGGGCTGTCGCTCATTCAGGTTGGGCTAACCTCCATTGGCGGTGGCTATGCGGCCATGAGCAACAATACCTTTGGTTCACCCAAAAATCTGCTGCTGGCAGGGGCTGTGCTGGCGACCATTATCCTGCTCAACCGTCAACGTAATCCCTATCTGCGCATCGCCTCGCTGGTAATTGCCATGGCCGTGGGTTATCTGCTGGCCTGGTGGCTGGACATGCTGCCGCCGGACACGGCCCCCAGCAACGCATCACTGATTATGGTACCGACACCGCTTTATTACGGCCTGGGTATCGACTGGAACCTGCTGTTGCCGCTAATGCTGGTGTTTATGATCACCTCGCTGGAAACCATTGGCGACATCACGGCCACCTCTGACGTTTCCGAGCAGCCGGTATCCGGCCCGCTGTACATGAAGCGCCTGAAAGGCGGCGTGCTGGCAAACGGCCTGAACTCCTTTGTTTCTGCGGTCTTTAACACCTTCCCGAATTCCTGCTTTGGACAGAACAACGGCGTAATTCAGCTGACAGGCGTTGCCAGCCGCTATGTGGGTTTTTTCGTCGCGCTGATGCTGATTGTGCTGGGCCTGTTCCCGGCGGTCAGTGGATTTGTGCAGCATATTCCTGAGCCGGTCCTGGGCGGTGCGACTATCGTGATGTTTGGCACCATCGCTGCCTCGGGCGTACGCATCGTGTCGCGCGAGCCGATTAACCGCCGCTCAATTATGATTATCGCGCTGTCACTGGCCGCCGGACTGGGTATTTCCCAGCAGCCGCTTATTTTGCAGTTTGCGCCGGACTGGATTAAAAACCTGCTTTCTTCTGGCATTGCCGCAGGCGGCATTACCGCTATTGTGCTGAACCTGGTCTTCCCGCCGGAAAAAAGCTAACCCTCTTGTGCGGTAAGTACACTTACCGCACGGCTTTGAGAGCCTCTTCCCTTGAGCTACGGCGCTAAATCGGGCATAAAAGCCTCTGTGATGTATCAGCGTGCTAATGGAAGAGGCTTATGCGATTTATAAAGAAGTGTATTGTGACGATGCTCGTCGCTATCCTGGTTGTGCTCGTTGCGCTGTATTTTCTATTGCAGACGCGTTGGGGCGCAGGCTTCACCAGTAATCTCATCACTGAAAACAGCCGCTGGCATCTCACCTTCGACAAACTGGAACACCACTGGGCAGCGCCTTCGCATCTGGTCTTTCAGAACCTCAGTATTGGCTACAAAGACCAACCGGCCATGCTTAGTGCAACACGCGTTGACGTTGGCCTGAGCAGCCGTCAGCTCACCGTACCTCGCTATGTCGACAGCCTTTTGCTCGAAGACGGCACGCTCAATCTTAACGCCGCTCCGCCTTCGCTACGTGCCAATACGCTGCGCCTGAAGAACATGACGATTAACCAACCAAACCTGAACGCTCGCCAGGTGAGCGGGGGCGTCAGCCCGTGGTTGCCTGAGGCGGGATATGTGCTGGGGCGCGCAGCACAGATTCAGTTCAGCGCGGGCGAACTGACATGGGATGGCGTAACCGGCCGCAACGCTCTGTTGCAGGGCAGTATCAATAACGGCGAAATCGACCTTTCAACCATTGGGGCCGATCTGGCACGCGGCACGCTGACCGCCCGCGCTCGTCGCGACAGCCAGGGCCACTGGTGGATTCAAAACCTCCGTCTGAATGAAGTACGCTTGCAAAGTGATAAGCCACTTACCGACTTCCTGGCGCCCGTGGCGACGCTGCCCGAGCTGACGTTAGAGCGTCTGGATATTGTGGACGCACGTCTGGAAGGGCCGGGTTGGGCATTTAACGACCTGGACCTGAGCTTGCGCAACCTGACGCTGGAAAAAGGCGCATGGCGCAGTGATGACGGCACGCTGTCGCTCAATGCCAGTGAAATTATCTGGGGTAATGTACAGCTTAACGACCCGATTCTCGATGCCGACCTTAAGGCGCAGAGCATTGCACTGCGTAAGCTCAGTACGCGCTGGGAAAGAGGCATGGTACGCGCCTCCGGCGAGTGGCAACGCAACACAAATACACTGACGCTTAACGATCTGGCGCTGGTCGGGCTGGAATATACGCTGCCGCAGGACTGGAAAGCAATGTGGCTGGCGCCGACACCGGACTGGATAAGCAACGTAATGGTGCAAAATATGACCGCCAGTCGTAACCTGTTGATTGATATCGACCCGACTTTCCCGTTCCAGTTGACATCACTGGATGCCAGCGGTCAGCAGCTACAGTTGGCACGAGACGGCCAGTGGGGGCTCTGGAGCGGTACTCTTAACCTCGCCGCCGCTGCGGCCACGTTTAACCGTACTGACGTGCGCCGCCCGTCACTTAAGCTCGATGCCTCGCCAGAGAACATCCGTATTAATGACATGAGTATGTTTGCTGGTGAAGGCATGCTGGAAGCCACAGGTGAAATGAGCCAGCAGCCTCAGCGCGCGTTTACGCTGAATATTACCGGGCGTAATGTGCCGCTCGATACGCTTAATAACTGGGGCTGGCCACCGCTTACGCTTCAGGGTAACGGCGGTATGCAGCTCACCCTGAAAGGTAACCTGGCGGCGAACCAGCCGCTTAAGCCAACGGTAAGTGGGCAGTTACGTGCAACAGACAGCCAGGGCCATGCGCTCAATCAGACCATGGTGGGCGGTAGCGTGAATGGCGCTGATGCAACTGACCCGCAAGGCAATACTGCGACGACACAACAGCCACCCGTTCATGAAGGCACTAGCCCTGACAACAGCGCAACGGCGCAGCAGCCACCGGCTCAGGAAGATAATACTGATGACAATGGCGCGACGGTACAGCAACCGCCGGTTGAGGAAGATAACGCAGCGCCAGCGCAGCAAGCGCCTGAGGGTCAGGACAACACAGAGCCACCGTCGCCGGAGCAATCGTCCAGCGCACCAGAGCTTATCTGATTATTCCTCTTCGTTGCCGCCCTCCTCCAGTGGCCCAAAGGGGCGGGCGGGCAACACAATATAAATCCCTTCAAACACGGCTCCCACCTCATCGTCTCCGTACAGCTCCACTTCCAGTTGCACTCGCGCCTTACGCCCGCGCGCCAGCCGATCAAGATCGCCACTGAGTGACCCAAGGTCAGCCACCGCACCGGGACGCCCGCTGATGGGTTTGCTGTAGCGGATGTGCGCATCAGCAAGAATGATGGTACCGCCCAGATGGCGCTCACGCAGCATCAGCCAGATAAGCCCCCAGCCGGTTAGCGTTGCAATAGAAAACAGGCTACCGGCAAACAGCGTATTGTTTGGATTCTGGTTACCGCTTTCCGGCATGGTGGTGACAAATTTCTGCCCGGTATACTGCAGGATACGCACACCCATCTTTTCACTGAGCGGAATATGCTGATACCACGCCTGCTGCAACTGCCCGCACCAGTCGCCGCGATGCAAAATGTCATCCAGCGTCTGTACCGGCTTCACCATCAGAAAATGGCGTACCGGGGTGGTTTGCGGCGTGGTGATCTCGCCCTGGTCGATAAAGCCAAGTTTGCGAAAAAACGCCACCGCGTCTTCACGCGCGCTGCAGGTTACGCGCTTAACGCCTTCCTGGCGCGCCACTGACTCCAGCGTCATCGCCACCAGCGTGCCCAGCCCTTTGTGCTGTACCGACGCGCCAACCGCCAGAAAACGCACCGAAGCCTCGTTCTCAGCATTGATATACAGCCTGCCGACGGCAACAATGTTGCCGTCTTCATCCACCACCATCTGGTGGTGCGCCATCGCATCCCAGGCATCGCGCTCCGAACCTTTGGGCTGATGCAGCGGTTTGCGCAACATCTCCCAACGGAACTGGTAATAGCGCTCTAGCTCTTCTTGCGTTTGCGGTACACGTAGGTGATACATCGTCGTACTCTCTCCCGTTACCTGCGCCGCGAGCGGCACATCAGACCTGAAGCCAAAAGGTCACCGGGCCATCGTTGACCAGAGAAACCTGCATATCGGCGGCAAAGCGACCGGTGGCGGTTTCGATATCCTGCGCACGACAGCGTTCAACAAAATACTCGTACAGCGCCTCGGCGCGTGACGGCTCTGCGCCGCGTGAGAAGCCCGGGCGCATACCGCGCCCGGTATCGGCCGCCAGCGTAAACTGTGATACCACCAGCACACTACCGCCTGCCTGCTGCACGTTCAGATTCATTTTTCCGTCTGCGTCGCTGAAGATGCGATATCCCAGCACTCTTTCACAAAGACGATTTGCTTTTTGTTCATCGTCGTCTTTTTCGACACCCAGTAACACCAAAAGTCCGGGACCAATCTCCCCCGTTAGCGCATTTTCCACGCTGACGCTTGCGCGTGTGACGCGCTGAATTAATGCAATCATGACGCTTTCGTAACCCTGATTTTTACTTACTAACTGTCTGCGAGAGTGACAGCTATCTGTTTCTCAGGCAAGCATTCGCACTGCGTTTTTAAACGCCCCTCGCCCCCTGATGCAGGCGCAGACGCGGTCCCGGTGATACCTAATCAT
>JALAGK010000315.1 GCA_022712475.1 Enterobacteriaceae bacterium | reverse complement strand
TTATAGCAACACGACATTCCCTGTCTTAAAGAGAGATCTTAATCACAAAACTCAGACGCTTACATAACTTCGCAAACCGCTTACACCAACAGACAACCGCTTACCCTGCACTTACAACCGCTCAGGCAATTATTCTGCCGCTCACCCGGTAAGCTGGTCATCATATAAACACCCTAAAAAAGAATATACACGCCTCAAAAATACCCAACGTTTAAACACCAAGGATTTTATTCGTCTGACAAGCAGGTCCTACTATGAATAAAAATAAGTTTCTAAAGCACATTCCCTGGGTGGTTCTCGGAATCATCGGTGCTTTCTGTCTGGCGGTTGTCGCCTTACGCCGGGGTGAACACGTAAGCGCACTGTGGATTGTTGTCGCTTCCGTCTCCGTTTACCTCGTGGCTTACCGCTACTACAGCCTCTATATCGCCCAAAAGGTGATGAAGCTCGACCCCACACGCTCAACCCCTGCGGTCATCAATAACGATGGCCTGAACTACGTTCCAACCAACAAATATGTCCTGTTCGGCCACCATTTTGCGGCTATCGCAGGCGCAGGCCCGCTGGTTGGCCCGGTGCTGGCCGCGCAAATGGGCTATCTGCCCGGCACACTCTGGCTGCTGTCAGGTGTTGTACTTGCCGGTGCGGTGCAGGACTTCATGGTACTGTTTATCTCTTCTCGCCGTAACGGCGCGTCTCTGGGTGAGATGATTAAAGAAGAGATGGGCCGCGTGCCTGGCACCATCGCGCTGTTTGGCTGCTTCCTTATCATGATAATTATCCTCGCCGTTCTGGCACTTATCGTGGTGAAAGCATTGGCTGAAAGCCCGTGGGGCGTGTTCACCGTATGTTCTACGGTGCCGATTGCGCTCTTTATGGGTATCTACATGCGCTTCCTGCGCCCGGGGCGTGTGGGCGAAGTGTCCGTTATTGGTATTGTGCTGCTGGTCACCTCCATCTGGTTTGGTGGCGTTGTCGCTCACGACCCGTACTGGGGTCCGGCGCTGACCTTTAAAGACACCACTATCACCTACACCCTGATTGGCTATGCGTTCATTTCTGCGCTGCTGCCGGTGTGGTTGATTCTGGCCCCGCGTGACTACCTCGCCACCTTCCTGAAGATTGGTGTTATCGTTGGCCTGGCTATTGGTATCGTGCTGCTTAACCCGGACCTGAAAATGCCTGCGGTCACGCAGTACATTGACGGCACTGGCCCCCTGTGGAAAGGCGCGCTGTTCCCGTTCCTGTTTATCACTATCGCCTGCGGTGCCGTTTCTGGCTTCCACGCGCTGATTTCTTCTGGCACCACGCCGAAGCTTATCGCCTGTGAAACCGATGCCCGTTTTATCGGTTACGGCGCGATGCTGATGGAATCATTCGTAGCCATCATGGCGCTGGTTGCGGCATCCATTATTGAGCCTGGCCTGTATTTTGCGATGAACACACCGCCTGCGGGCCTTGGTATCACCATGCCAAACCTGCATGAGCTGGGCACTGAAAACGCGCCGATGATTATGGCGCAGCTCAAAGAAGCGTCAGCACACGCTGCAGCAACCGTTAGTTCCTGGGGCTTTGTTATCACGCCCGATCAGATTTTGCAGACAGCAAAAGATATTGGCGAACCGTCTGTACTGAACCGCGCAGGCGGTGCGCCGACGCTGGCTGTCGGTATCGCACACGTGTTTCACAAGATTGTACCGATTGCCGACATGGGCTTCTGGTATCACTTCGGTATTCTGTTTGAAGCGCTGTTCATCCTCACGGCACTGGATGCTGGCACCCGCGCCGGTCGCTTTATGTTGCAGGACCTGCTGGGTAACTTCATTCCGTTCCTGAAGAAAACCGACTCTTTGGTTGCTGGCGTCATCGGCACCGCAGGCTGTGTAGGCCTGTGGGGTTACCTGCTGTACCAGGGCGTGGTTGACCCACTGGGCGGCGTGAAGAGCCTGTGGCCGCTGTTCGGTATCTCTAACCAGATGCTGGCTGCCGTGGCGCTGGTTCTGTGTACCGTGGTGCTGATTAAGATGAAGCGCACGAAGTACATCTGGGTCACCGTGGTTCCGGCTGTCTGGCTGCTTATCTGCACCACCTGGGCGCTGGGCATGAAACTGTTCAGCACCAACCCGCAGATGGAAGGCTTCTTCTATATGGCGAGTGAGTATAAAGCCCGTATCGCAGAAGGCGGCGAATTTACTGCACAGCAGGTTGCCAACATGAACCATATCGTTGTGAATAACTACACCAACGCAGGCCTGAGCATTCTGTTCCTGGTCGTGGTGTACAGCATTATTTTCTACGGTATCCGCACCTGGCTGAAAGTACGTAACACGACTGAGCGTACTGATAAAGAAACGCCATACGTACCCGTACCAAAAGAAGGCATCAAAACCTCTTCCGGTCACTGATTAAGACAGTAAAACAAAACCCCGCCACGGCGGGGTTTTTATTTTTGCATGTTACTCAGGATTTACCGGCTGCCTGGTCATAGCCGCGTTCGGGTCTTTAGCGCTCTCATCGTCGATAGAAGACGGCGATACCCGCCAACAGAATGCCCTGCGCCAACGCTGACATCACACCAGGAGTATCGGTCCCCATTGCCAGCATCTTGCCCGCAAGCAACGGTCCGCTTATCGCCCCTATGCGACCAATAGCCACAGCCTCTCCCACGCCCGCCGCCCGGAGCAGCAGTACCAGGGCATCCCGTACGCTTTGCCCACCTGTGACAAAGCGTACGGCGATAAACCCCGATAACAGCATGGCGTTCAATAAAGATGCAAAACCCAGTGCCATAAGCGATTTTATGAGGAGTGATGAGCGACGAATCTTCAGAGATAGCAAACAGTATCCAGACCGGATCGCGACTTGCGGGTTTTGGATTTGTTAAATAAATGCCTCGCAGGCATGACGGTGAGCGTCATGGCGCAGTTCAGCGGTTTTCATTATCCCCAGGTAACCTGCTCGCAGCCAGGTCTGGTGCAGTACAACCGCTGCGATGACGGCTTTGCTTTAACCCATCCAGCCAGGTAGCTGAGTGTGGATTTTTGCGATGAACTCTGGATTTCTGGCCTTGTTGCGCCGCTACCGGGCAATCAGCCATGTAAAACGTAGCCCCGGGAAGCGCCATGTTCAATGTTGGCACCCTGGTAGTGCGGGCCCCTGCCAGGACCGGGAAAACCAGACGACAGGAGCGCCCAGGCAGGCGCCCCTCGCCGGTCCACTTACAGCCCCAGCGTTTCTTTGAGGCTTTTAAGGTAGCGCCTGCTCACCGGCACACTCATCCCATCACACAACACCAGCTCCGCCTGGCCGTTATCTTCAAGGCGAATCTCTTTAAGGTGGGACATATTCACCAGGTACTGGCGGTGGCAGCGCATCAGCGGTGTGCGGCTCTCCAGCGTGCGCAACGTCAGCTCCGTGAACCCCTCTTTGCCTTCGTTGCTGGTCACGTACACGCCACTCATGCGGCTACTGACAAACGCAACCTCTTCCATTTTTAGCAGGTAGATACGGCTGTGCCCGGTACAGGGAATAAACGTCAACGCCTGCTGGTTTGCTGCAAGCAGGGAGATATCCTGCGGCTGGCGCTGCTGGCGCAACCTTGCCAGCGTTTTATGCAGGCGCGGCGCTTCGATTGGCTTGAGCAGGTAGTCAAACGCCTGCTCCTCAAACGCCTTCACCGCATATTCATCAAATGCCGTAAGAAAGACTATCCACGGACGGTGTTCCTCATCCAGCATCCCCACCATTTCAAGACCGCTGATGCGCGGCATCTGAATATCGAGAAAAATCACGTCGGGACGCAGTTTGTTTACTGCGCCAATCGCTTCCACAGCGTTGGCGCATTCGCCTACAACGTCAATATCGCTCTCGTCCTGGAGCAGAATGCGCAGATTTTCCCGCGCCAGCGGCTCGTCGTCGACTATCAGCACTTTTAACATGCCAGCTCCTCCTGAGGCAGTCGTAGCGTCACCCGCGTAAAGCAGTCCGGCTCGCAGGTGACGGTCATTCCACAGCCGTCGCCAAAGCGTGCGCGCAGGCGTTTATCCACCAGGTTCATGCCCAACCCGTGGGTATCGGCTTGTGGCTGGTAAAGCCCGGCATTATCTTCAATCTCCAGCACCAGAAACTCGTCCTCACTGCGCGCGCGCAGGATGATTTCGCCTACGCCCAGCAGCTGAGATGTGCCATGTTTGATGGCGTTTTCCACAATCGGCTGTAGCGTGAACGCAGGCAACTGGCGGTGCGCCAGTTCGTCAGGCACCAGTAACTGCACTTTCAGGCGCGACTGAAAGCGGGCCTGCTCAATTTGCAGATAGGCATTCACGTGCTCAATTTCATCAGCAAGCGTCGCTATCTCAGACGCCCGTTTGAGGTTTTTGCGAAAGAACGTTGAAAGGTACTGCACCAGATTACCCGCCCGTTCGCTGTCGTGGCGAATCACCGCTTTAAGTGTATTGAGCGCATTAAACAAAAAGTGAGGGTTCACTTGTGCGTGCAGCAGCTTGATTTCTGACTGCGCCAACAGCGTTTTCTGGTGCTCATACTTTCCGGCCAGAATCTGCGCCGACAGCAACTGCGCAATGCCTTCGCCCAGCGTGCGGTTAATGGAACTAAAGAGCCGGTTTCTGGCCTCATACAGTTTGATTGCGCCAATCACTCTGTCGTTTTCACCGCGCAGCGGAATGACCAGCGTCGAGCCGAGCTTGCACTGCGGATGCAGCGAACAGCGGTATGGCACTTCATTGCCATCAGCATACACCACCTCGCCCGTTTCAATGGCGCGCAGCGTATGCCGCGAAGAGATAGGTTTACCAGGCAAATGGTGATCGTCACCAATCCCCGTAAACGCCAGCAGCTTCTCCCTGTCAGTAATGGCAACTGCGCCAATATCCAGCTCTTGATGCAGCACCTGCGCCACTTTCATGCTGTTTTCTTCATTAAAACCGCGTCGCAGTATGCCTTCGGTTGAGGCGGCAACCTTCAGCGCCGTAGCAGAAAACGCCGACGTGTATTTTTCAAACATCGCCCGCTGATCCAGCAGAATGCGCATAAACAGCGCGGCCCCCACGGTATTAGTGACCATCATCGGCACCGCAATGCGGGTGACAAGATTCAGTGCATCGTCAAACGGGCGTGCAATTAGCAGGATAATTGCCATCTGTGCGGCTTCAGCCACAAAGGTAATACCGCCCGCCGTGAGCGGATTAAAAACCTTATCTGGCCGCCCGCGCCGAATCAGCATGCTGTGTAACAGCCCGCCCAGCAACCCTTCAGTGATCGTAGACACCATACAGGCATCATCAGTCATGCCGCCCATTGAGTAGCGGTGCAGCCC
>JALAGK010000314.1 GCA_022712475.1 Enterobacteriaceae bacterium | reverse complement strand
GTCCCAGCCCGTATATGTTGCCACTTTTGCAGGTAAACACGGCGGAATAATCCGGTCATGGCATCCGTGCAGGACAGATAAAATAGCCGAATAAGGAAAGCCATTACCTCTTTCAGGGGTTAGCTTGCGCTCCAGTCTCCGTCTTCTTCTGCATTTTCTTCTGTAACTCCAGCAACTGCTCCGGCGTTACGGCCGGATAACCCTGGGCATTTTCCGGCACGGCGTTATGGGCCGGAATCGGCACCAGCGGGCCGAGAAAGCGCGGCTCGCGTTTGAAAATGTAAAGATCCGCCAGCGCGCCGAGGCGAGCGCCAAACTCGCGCAGGCGCACGGTGAGCATATTTTTAGGTGACGGCACGGCGTAGCATTGTGCCTGGATGCCCATATGCAGCGCGATAAACAGCGCGCGCTCGCAGTGAAAGCGCTGAGTGATGATGATGAAGTCGTTGGTATCAAATACTTTGCGGGTGCGCACAATGGAATCCAGAGTTCGGAACCCGGCGTAGTCGAGCACGATATCCGCCGGGTTAACGCCTGCGGCAATCAGGTCACGGCGCATGGTCATCGGCTCGTTGTAGCTTTGCTGGGCGTTATCACCGCTTAACAGCAGGTAATCGACCTTGCCGCTGTTGTAGGCGTTAAGCGCCCCCTGGATACGGTAACGGTAATATTGGTTAATCACGCCGGTGCGGTAATATTTGGCGGTGCCGAGCACCACACCAACCTGGCGTGAGGGCAGGTCCTGGATTTCGTCATACACGTATGGCGCGGTTTTCCAGCTTATCCAACGGTCGAGCGCCAGTGCTGATAGTAGTATCAGACCGATAACAACAAGCAGGCTGTAAAACAGGCGCTTTAACATGGACTTGCAGGCTCGACAGAAGGATAAAAACTCACCCAAGGCTACTTTATCCACCGAAGCGGCGCAACTGACTGGGACATAATCACCGCAATTTTCGCCGCTTCAGGCCCAGGGTTTCAACCGAGCAGCACGCGATCGAGGTTGCTGCACCCCAGCGAGCGCATGACGGCAAGCGTGGACTCCCACTGCGTGATGGCGGCGTCGGGGCGCTCGGCCAGCAGCACGCGCACAATATCCTGGCTGTCATAGCCACTGAGCCAGACCAGATTTAACGCGGCCTGTAACGGCGGCAAAGAAGGGTTGTAGGCGGCGTTTTCGGCGTAACTGCCAGTAATAATCGTGCCATCATTCATTTCAAGCGCAATGCCGGAAGGGGCGTTGCTATACGGCGCATGGCTGCGGTTGGCGGCAGCGATGGCCGCCTCACTCAGCGCGTCGCCTTCGGGCGCAAAACCGTGGTGCTCTTCATCAAGCAGGCGCGTGGTGATATCCAGATCGACGGGACCAAAGGCGTCCGGCAGATAGTCGCCAAGCGTGGTGGGCTCACGGCCAGGCAAATCAATGCGTAAATCTGTGCCGCTATTAAGCTCGTTCATAAACTGACGACAGTGGCCGCACGGCGTGTAGTTCACGGTAATGGCGGCAAGCTGCTTCTCACCGCGCAGCCAGGCGTGGGTCACGGCGCTTTGTTCAGCATGGATGGTTTGCTGGAGCATGGTGCCGGGGAATTCCATATTGGCCCCAAAGTAGAAATTGCCGCTGATGCCACGGGCAATGGCGCCGACGTGAAAGTGTGAAATTGCCGGGCGAGCACAGGCGGCCGCGAGTGGGAGCAGGGCTAAGGCCACAGTGGCGTCGTCCATGCCAGTTTGCTGTCTGAGTAATGCCACCTCATGTGCGCTCAGCATGGCGGGAAAATGGTCGACATCAAGCAGAGGGTGCAGCGCAGATTGCAGGTTCGCGGGAAGCTGTGCAAAGACGCTCTCAAAACGTGGATGCATGGCGGGCCTCAGATAGGGTTAATGGAACCGTATTTTACGGTGCGATCGGCCTTATATATGAGACTTTTATCACAATAAAAATGCAACAAATGCAATTTTTCGTAATTTTACGATCCCGCGGTGAAGATTAGCCGAAAACCTGCACGATCACGGGGAACAGAAACGGTGCCAGCAGTGAAGTAATGATGCCGCAGATCACCAGCGCCAGTGAGCCAAATGCGCCTTCCTGATAATCCAGTTCGGCACAGCGAGCGGTGCCAAGCGCGTGCGAGGCAGTACCCATCGCCAGCCCACGTGATGCTTTGGTGCTGATGTGCATCAGATTCAGTAAGGCATGACCGAACACGGCACCGAGAATACCGACAAAAATTACGCACACAGCGCTAATAGCCGGAATGCCGCCAATACTGCCGCCAACGGCCATTGCTATAGGGGTGGTCACGGATTTGGGGAGGACGGAGGCGGCAATCTGCGGCGTGGCCCCCATCAGCAGCGCCATTGCCGTACCGCTAATCATGGCAACCAGACTACCGATAAAACAGACGGAAATAATCGACTTCCAGCGCGCGCGAATCTGGTGCAATTGCTCATACAGTGGGAAGGCCAGCGCCACTACGGCAGGCTGAAGCAGGTCGTTAAGCACTTTGCTGCCGCTGAAGTAACGTTCGTAGCCGATACCGCTTAATGCCAGTAGCGGGATGATGACTGCCATGGATACCAGCAAAGGGTTGAGTAGCGGCGTTTTAAGCCAGCTACCGAGGCGACGCGCGCCAAAGAACACCACCAATGTTAACGGCAGCGACCACCAGATGTTTTCCATCATTTTTCGTTTACCTCATCCTGGCCGACGACTTTGCGCTCGCCGTGAATAAGGTGAGAACTCCAGCTCACCACCACCAGCACAACCACAGTGCTGACCGTACAGGAAACGACAATGGGTCCGAACTGAGCACTCAGCAGGTCGTAATACTGCATTACGCCTACACCAACCGGGACAAACAGCAGCGCCATATAGCGAATCAACAGGTGACAGCCGGGCTTCACCCAGCGCGCGGGCATGATTTGTAGCGACAGCAGCAAAAAAAGAATCAGCATACCGATGATGCTACCGGGAATGGTGATAGGCAGCAGCGCGGCGAGGGCGATACCGGCGTAAAGGCAGGCGTAAATCAGCAGAAAAGCCCGCAGATAGTGCCAGATAAGGGTCAATGTATTACGCATGGCGTTCATCCTCAAAGAAACGCATTCATCATACAATTAAAGCCGGTTCTGTGCTACCGGGCGCATCATGAAATTGCAGCATGATAGTAATAACGGTAATGACTGTAGCGGGTTTGTCGATGACACAGGCAAATCAGCGCGCGTTACCGGGCTGTGAATGTTCAAACGGCAGACAATCCAGAAAACGTTGCAGCGCTGCCGAGGGCGTCTCGTTGCTGCGCCAGAACACGCCGACGCTGCCTTTTTGTTCAATGGGGGGTAAGGCAAGTATTTTAATAAGCCCCTGAGCCTGGTAGCGCTCAGCCAGACGCTGCGAGAGTATCGACACCATATCACTTGCCTGTAACAGGTTGACGGTCACGTTCATGGAAGCGGATTCAATAGTGTTGGTGGGCAGCATCACTCCGTGGTCCACCAGTGCGTTATCAATACTCTGGCGTATCGGTGTGCCGCCGGGCCAGACTATCCAGCGCCAGGGGGCAAGATCCTGCCAACTAATACTGCCGCGTAGCACCAGTGGATGATCGGGGCGTGCCACAAAGCACACCGGTTCGGTGTACAGCACCCGGTATTGCAGCGGCAGTTTAAGCGCACGCCCGCCGACGCGCCCGACCACCACGTCGATAACGCCAGAGAGCAAATCGTGTAGCAGCGGCGTCATGACTTTTTCTTCCACATTCAGATACAGCGTCGGCATGGCTTCCAGCAGCGGCAGAATGGCCTGCGAGACGCAGTCTGTCGCGACCGGTGAACAACCAATATGCAGGCTGCCCACTAACCCGCCTTGTTTAAAGCGCTCAAGCTCGTTATGTGAGCGCTCCATATCGCGAATTAACCGGCGTGCGTGTTCCAGCAGTAACTTACCTCCGTCAGAAGGGCGCAGCCCTTTGCTGTGGCGCTCAAATAACACTATGCCCATATCGTCTTCCAGCCCGGTCAGCCATTTGGAGAGTGCGGGTTGGCTGATATTCATCATTTTTGCCACGCGGGACAGGTTGCCTTGTTCAGCAATGGCCACCAGCGTTTTCAGATGATGCAGCTTCAGTTTTTGTGTCCAGTCCGCCATGTATAACCTCCAGGTTATAGCTAGGGCTAAAAAGCCATTGTACATCTCATTGCTGAAATTACAGAATCGCAACATAAACACAACAACGATATATCTCATACTCTACACAGCGAGGCCCAGTTATGGTTCAGCAACGCGATTTGCAGGCGCTTATCGATGCCGCTCCGGTATCAGCGCTTCAGTGG
>JALAGK010000313.1 GCA_022712475.1 Enterobacteriaceae bacterium | reverse complement strand
TCTTTACGCTGCTTAATCAGTGCTTCAATCTCAGCCACTTCACCATCATCCGACTGCGCGCCGCTTTGCAGGAATTGTTCTGGCTCCTGCTCCAACAGCCCCAGAATGGCCGCAAGCTTACGCAAATGTGCTGCCATGCCGTTTGCCGCCGCCGGATCTTCTGCCTTCAGGCGATTGACTTCACGCGCCATATCAAACAGCACAGAGTAGGCTTCTGGCGTGTTGAAGTCATCGTTCATGGCCTCCGTAAAGCGCGCCTCAAAGTCGTCTCCACCGGCAGGCTGCGCGCTGGTATCAGTACCGCGCAACGCGGTATACAAACGCTCCAGCGAGGCACGGGCCTGCTTGAGATTCTCTTCGCTATAATTAAGCTGGCTACGGTAGTGCCCAGACATCAGAAAATAGCGGATGGTCTCAGCGTCATAATGCCTGAGCACGTCGCGCACGGTGAAAAAGTTGCCGAGCGATTTCGACATCTTCTCGCGATCGACCATCACCATACCGGAGTGCATCCAGTAGTTCACATACTCGCCGTCGTGAGCGCAAGTGGACTGGGCAATCTCGTTCTCATGATGCGGGAACATCAGATCAGAACCGCCACCGTGGATATCAAAATGGCTGCCGAGCTGCTTGCAGTTCATGGCCGAGCACTCAATGTGCCAGCCTGGTCTCCCTTCACCCCACGGTGACGGCCAGCTCGGCTCACCCGGTTTGGACATTTTCCACAGCACAAAGTCCATCGGGTTACGCTTCACGTCAGCCACTTCCACACGCGCACCGGCCTGCAGTTGCTCAAGATCCTGACGAGACAGCAGACCGTAGTTCGGATCGGTCGGCACCGCGAACATGACATCGCCATTGTCTGCTACATAGGCATGACCGCGCTCAATCAGGCGCTCGGTAAGGGCAATAATTTCGGGGATATGCTGGGTCGCACGGGGCTCGCTGTCCGGGCGCAGGATGTTCAGTGCGTCAAAATCAGCGTACATCTCGGCAATCATCCGGTCCACCAGCGCGGTAAACGGTTCACCGTTTTCGTTAGCGCGTTTAATAATTTTATCATCAATATCGGTGATATTACGCACATAACGCAGCGTATAACCGAGATAACGCAGATAGCGCGTAACCACATCAAAAGCGACAAACGTGCGACCATGGCCAATGTGGCACAGGTCGTAAACGGTTATCCCGCACACGTACATCCCCACTTCGCCGGGGTTAATAGGCTTGAACTCTTCCTTCTGGCGGCTCAGGGTATTAAAGATTTTTAACATCTGAAGATTCCATGTAAACGTGTGTCAAAGAAAACGCTGTATATTACCCGTAATTCAACCCGGAAGCAGCACGCTTTGCAAGGTGATCCCATAAGCAAAGTTATGCTATAACAGGCGCCTGATTCGATCTGCCCGCGTGGGTCCCGGCAATACATTAACAAACAGGATGCATACAATGGTTACTTTCCATACCAATCATGGCGACATTGTTATCAAAACCTTTGATGACAAAGCACCGCTCACCGTTAAAAACTTCCTGGATTACTGCCGCGAAGGCTTCTACAACAACACCATTTTCCACCGTGTGATCAACGGCTTTATGGTTCTGGGCGGCGGCTTTGAGCCGGGCATGAAGCAAAAAGAAACCAAAGATCCCATTCAGAACGAAGCCAATAACGGTCTGAAAAACACCCGCGGTACGCTGGCAATGGCGCGTACTCAGGCCCCGCACTCCGCAACCGCACAGTTTTTTATTAACGTAGTGGACAACGACTTCCTGAACTTCAGCGGCGAAAGCCTGCAAGGCTGGGGTTACTGCGTATTTGCCGAAGTGGTTGAGGGCATGGACGTGGTCGACAAAATCAAAGGCGTGGCGACGGGTCGTAGCGGCATGCATCAGGACGTACCGAAAGAAGACGTTATCGTTGAAAGCGTGACCGTCAGCGAGTAATTCGTGGCAACGCTGTTTATTGCAGACTTGCACCTGAGTACAGATGAACCGGCGATAACCGCCGGTTTTCTGCGTTTTCTGGCAGGTGATGCCCGTAACGCCGATGCGCTTTATATCCTTGGCGATTTGTTTGAAGTCTGGATTGGCGATGACGAGCCCAGCGCGCTTCACCGTGATATCGCCAGCGCGCTACGTACGCTTACAGATGCCGGCGTTCCTTGCTACTTTATTCACGGTAACCGCGACTTTTTGCTCGGCAGGCGTTTTGCCCGAGCCAGTGGCATGCAGCTGCTGGCCGAAGAGTGCGTGCTGGATATCGACGGGCGGCGCGTGCTGATTATGCACGGCGATACGCTGTGCACTGACGATGCGGGCTACCAGGCTTTCCGCGCCCGGGTACATACCCCCTGGATACAACGCGCGTTTTTAACGCTACCGCTTTTCATCCGTCGGCGTATTGCTGCCCGCATGCGTGCACACAGTAAAGCGACCAACAGCAGCAAATCGATGGACATCATGGACGTTAACGCCAAAGCTGTGTTGCAGGCATTTACCCGCCATCGTGTGCAGTGGCTTATCCACGGTCACACCCATCGCCCGGCCATCCACGAACTTAACGCTAACGGCGCACCTGCCTGGCGCGCTGTACTCGGCGCATGGCATACGGAAGGCTCCATGATAAAAGTCAGCGCTGACGGAGTTGAACTCATCGCGTTCCCTTTCTAAGCCCCGCTCATTACCCCCTGGCGCCAGAGCAG
>JALAGK010000312.1 GCA_022712475.1 Enterobacteriaceae bacterium | reverse complement strand
GCCAGGTACTGACCACATCAATAAGCGCGGGTATCGGCAGTTCAGGCAGTGTCTTGCTGTGATCGGGGGAAAAGCAAATCACACGGCTGGTGCCGCGCGCACTCTGGGCGCGCATTAGCGGATCGCGGCTTTGCGGGGCTTCTGGCGTGTCGGTCATCAGTGCGGCAAAGTCGTTGGTAAAAACGTAAGTACCGGTGTAGTCCGGATTCTTATCGCCAGTCACGCGGATGTTGCCGGGACAGAGGTAGCAGTCAGGGCTGTGCTGCGGCAGCGTTTGTGCTGAGGCGGCTTCCTGCGCCCCCTGCCAGGGGCGCTTCGCACGATGCGGTGAAACGAGAACCCATTGTCCAGTCAACGGGTTATAACGGCGATGCGGATGATCGACCGGATTGAATTGCGCCATGGTCATTCCTTAATCAGGATAGCCCTGCGGGTGTCGCGACTGCCAGCGCCAGGTGTCCTGTGCAGTATCGTCAAGCGTGCGAGTCACGCGCCAGTCCAGGTCTTTGTCGGCTTTGCTGGCATCGGCCCAATAGGCGGGCAGATCGCCTTCGCGGCGCGGGGCAAAATGGTAGTTCACCGGTTTGCCGCAGGCTCTGCTGAAGGCATTGACTACGTCCAGCACGCTGCTGCCGACACCGGCACCCAAGTTATAGATATGTACGCCCGGCTTACCAGCCAGGTGCTGCATGGCGGCAACGTGGCCGTCGGCCAGATCCATTACATGGATATAATCACGCACTGCAGTGCCATCAGCTGTAGGGTAATCGTTACCAAATACCGAGAGCGATTCGCGACGTCCAACGGCCACCTGAGCAATGTAGGGCATCAGGTTGTTCGGAATGCCCTGTGGATCCTCACCCATGTCGCCAGACGGATGTGCGCCTACTGGGTTGAAATAGCGCAGCAGCGCCACGCTGAACTCCGGATAGGCGGTCTGCAAATCGGTAAGAATTTGCTCAACCATCAGCTTGCTGCGCCCATAAGGGCTGGCCGGGCGGCCGGTAGGGAAGCTTTCCACATACGGGATCTTCGGTTGATCGCCGTAAACGGTGGCGGAAGAACTGAAAATAAAATTCGTCACGCCCGCATTGCGCATGGCGTTTGCCAGGCGTAAGGTGCCGGTGACATTGGTATCGTAGTATTCCAGTGGCTTATGGACAGATTCGCCCACCGCCTTCAGTGCGGCAAAGTGAATCACGGCTTCAATGCTATGCTCGCTGAAAATACGCGCCAGTAATGCGTCGTCGCGCACATCGCCTTCAATAAACAGTGGGGCTTTGCCGCCAAGGCGCTCAATCACCGGCACCACGCTGTGTTTACTGTTACACAGATTATCCAGAATGATGACGTCGTGTCCCTTCTCCAGCAGTTGCACACAGGTATGACTGCCAATGTAACCGCTACCACCTGTTACCAGAACTTTCATTATTTGCTCCATTAAGCCCGGTTCATGAATTAACCTTAGCATAACAGAAGGGCAAAAAGTGTGACATGGGCGAAATTAGTGGAATCGTTTACACAGGGGCGTGCTGGCTGTATCCAGGAGTAAATTTCCTTGAATATCAAGGGAAAGAAGCGACGGGTACGTCTTATCTGAAAATGCGTTCAAAGCAGGGGAGGCATGCTCCCCTGAACTTTCCTAGAGCGTATCAAGCTGATAGCGGTAAACGTCGCCATCCGGCACAAAGCTCAGACGGTGGGTGATGCATTGCGGAGCATCTTCAGCGTGATGTGACACAAACAGCAGTTGGGTGTCCCCTTCACCAATCAGAATATCGACAAAGCGACGTACCAACTGGCGGTTGAGTGGGTCCAGACCCTGTAGCGGTTCGTCGAGGATGAGTAGCGCCGGGTGTTTCACCAGTGCGCGGGCAATCAGGACCAGCCGCTGCTGGCCCCAGGATAAACTGTGAAACGGCGTACTTGCCGCATTTTTATCCATGCCCAGCAGCGCGAGCCATTGATGCGCCAGCTTTTGCTGGCGGTCTGACGCCGCTTCATAAAGCCCGATAGAATCGAAATAGCCAGACAGCACCACGGTAAGCACCGAGGCACTGACTCGGTAATCCAGATGCAGGCTGCTGCTGACGTAGCCGATGTGCTTTTTAATATCCCAGATGGTTTCGCCACTGCCGCGTCGGCGACCAAATAATGTCAGGTCGTTACTGTAGCCTTGCGGATGATCGCCGGTAATCAGGCTTAACAGCGTTGATTTCCCGGCGCCGTTGGGCCCAGTGATTTGCCAGTGTTCGCCCGGCTTCACCGTCCAGCTCAGGTTATGGAGAATCGGGCGGTCGTTATAAGAAACGGTGGCGTTATTAAGCACAATGCGCGGTTGATCGTCGGGCAGCTGCGGGCAGGCCGTGGCGCTATCCGCGTCGGGTAACTGTGCGCCCGCCAGCTTCTCGCTGAAGGCAAGCTGGGCTATCAGGGCGTGTTCAAGCAGTTGTTGTTTCGGGCCAACCTCGCTCAAGGTACAGTCGGCCAGCACGCCTGCGTGTTGCACAAACGCGGGAATATCATCAAAGCGATTGAGAATAAGCGCCAGCGTGTAGCCGTGATGATTCAATTCACTCAGTAGTTCAGCAAGCTGTTCGCGTGAGGCGACGTCGAGCCCGTCAAACGGTTCGTCACACACCAGCAGGTCGGGGCGTGCCATCAGCGCCTGGCACAGCAGCGTTTTGCGCGTCTCGCCGGTAGAGAGGTATTTAAAACGCCGCGTCAGCAGGTGAGTAATGCCGAAACGCTCGGCCAGCTCGCGACAGCGCGTTTCATCGCTAATCGCGTCCTGGATGATTTGAGCAGTGGTGCGCCCGGTGTCTTCTTCATCGGGGCTGAGTAAGTCGGTATTGTTACGCTGCCATTCATCGCTGACAAGCTTCTGGAGTTGCTCAAAAGACAGACGGGCGATGCGCTCAAAGGTACATGATCGCTCGCCGGTCAGCAGAGGCAGTTCGCCGCTGAGCGCGCGCGCCAGCGCGGATTTACCGCTGCCATTAGCACCAACAAACGCCCAACTTTCGCCTGCGCGAAGGGTTAGCTCGGTGACAGACAGCGAGTGGGTGTCGCTAAGGCGAAACGTGCCTTGCGAAATTTGCAACACAGACATGTTATATCCCGTT
>JALAGK010000311.1 GCA_022712475.1 Enterobacteriaceae bacterium | reverse complement strand
GTCGACAATGGCGAGCCTGTTGGGGTTGGCGTGCGGCAGTGGGTGGATGGCGTCCGGCTCAGATTTACGCTGCCGCCCACTCTGCTGCAACGCCTCCGGCATGACCCGGCCATTCAGCGCGCATTGCGAACGCTCTATTTCCAGCATCGGATCAAACATGAACCACGCTTCGAATATGATACGTTCACCGCTGACTGGATCTACGAGTGCTACCTAGCGGCGATTACGCGGGAATTGGTCACGCAGTCGTCTCTGGCAGACTCTATCGCGGAATTAAAAACCCCGGACGGCCGACGTCGACTGACTGATATCGCGGACACACTCTTCCAGGCAGAGAATATCTTTGAAAATAGCGAGAATGGTGAAGACGACGCCGAAAGCCAGGAACTGCAGCAACATTTGCGCAGCCTGTTTAAAGAAACCGACATTCTGGACATGGTGGACAAGCACAGCGCGATCCTGACTCAGGATCTCTGTGATGATGTCGATTTTCAGGACTGGCTACAGCATCTGCTGACAACGACCCTTGCCGGAGCGGTCAAACAAACCAGCCACCTGTTGCTGCCGGATGTCGATGAACGCGGTCTGGTGGTGGATACCGAACTCAACGACGAAGTACTGGACGTCTGGCTGACCGAATCAGAACCCGGCGGCTGTGGCATCATTACCCGTCTGGAAGACGTTTTTCATCAGGATCCGGTCTCCGTACTGAATCTGTTTATGCGTAGTTTTGCCGCCAGCGATTACGAGCAGATCGACTACGATCTGTTCGAGATGCTTTCGCGGCTCCCCTCTTCCAGCGAACTCCAGGAGGCTTTGAATGCGATACGTAAGGCCAGCAGCCATCCGCAGCGCCGTGAGGCTAACGCCCACCTCAGAGCGCTGCTGAAGGCGCAGGGATTTGCACTCAGTCACAGTTTTATGTCGATGCTGCACACGCGGGTACTACGTCCGGGCAGCCAGGCGTCACATGATGCGCAGATGCTTGCATATCTCAACGCATGGCGGGAACTAGAAGACAAAGCCGGATACGAAATCGCTCTGAATATTTTTGCCCATACCCAAGCGACGCAAGAACTGCCTGACGCCAGTGTGATTAAAGTTTTTGAGCGCTTTTGCAAAATTCAGGGAATGCTCTGGCAGCGCGGCAATGCCATCCGTCAGTCGGTTCTCAGCTATTACAATCCGTTTAAGTCCGGTAACAACCTGACTGAACGACTGCTGCTAAGCTCACTGTTTCAACAGACGGCGTGCGGCATCAGCATCAGCGAGAGCGACTGGTTAGCGCAGTTACATCACGCCATTACCCAACACGGCTTTGCAGAACTGCATATCCCGCGCGAGGCCCGCCATCGTATTGTGGAAGTTATCTCTCTGGTGCAGGTGACCCCGATTGAGTACTTTGGTTTGCATCTTTATCCTCGCGAATCCGCCGTGGATTATCAGGATGGCAATCTGGTGTTACGTATTGAACTGGCCGAAGCGCTGCTGTAAGGAACGCAGAAATGGAAGAACAACGACAAATTTTCCTGCATGGCCCACTGGGCCAGCGACATTTGCGGGAAATTCTAAGCGCGCAGTTTAATGGCTTGATCCTCTATCCAGAACCGATCTGGCTGATCTCACCGTGGATGAGCGACTTTGACGTGATTGATAACCGGGGCGGTCAGTGGAGTTTTCTTGATCCTTCATGGGGGGCCCGGATGGTCAGCTTCCAGGAATTGCTCGCCACCGCCGTCAACAATGGCTGTCCGCTACGCATCGTGACACGTGAAGACACGCGCAGCGTGGTCTTTATCGAGCGGCTGTTGACGCGCTTATCGCCCGATCACGACATGCAATACCTCTATCAAGAGAACCTGCACGCCAAGGGATTGCTGACCAAACATTTCTTTCTGAAAGGATCCATGAATTACACCTGGAGCGGCGCAAACCTGAACGATGAGCATCTGCTGTTTTCAACCAATAATACGGTGATTTCAGATGCGTTGATTGAATTTAGCGGCCAGTACACCTTTGGAGCCCCCCATGACTGATACTCCTCAATGGCTGCGTGACTTCTTTGGCAACGGAAATTTACTGAAGCTGGACAGGTTGCTGGAAAACGTTGAAAACGCCTACTCTGCGGACTTAAAAGCCGTCTTACTGCCGCTCTACGAGAGCGCGACTGACGCTCAGTGGCCGATCATTCTGCCCTGGTGCGATGCTGATCGCTGGGTATTTTTTGCCGCGGCAGAAACGGATCGCACCACGCAGGAGCTCAGCAATGTGTTGAATGCCAGGCTGGGGTCTGCCGATGTTATTGCCGACAGAAAGGTGACTTTCATCCCCGCGCAGGGAGCGATATCGCTGTCTGAAACGGCTCTTCTGACGCACTGTCCGGCCGGATTTATCCGGATCGAATTACTGCCCACAAAGCAGAAAGATAAACCAGCAAAAGAGCGGGTCTTCGCCGCGCTCAAAGACGTTATCGCCCTGTTTCGTGACAGGCCATCAATCGTACGCATGGTCAAACGCCCCTTTGGGCGGATCTTGAGTGATTTCATTCTGGCGAATAGTCAAAAAGACGAAGCCACAAGCGACGCTTTACTACAGGAACTGAAGAACATCGGCGCGCTTTCACGACGCAACCTTATGCTGCTCGAACTCCAGCAGGCGGGTAAGTTAGAGAAGTGGGACACGCTGCTGAATCACGATTCGCTTGCTGATTTGGTTCGGGGACGCATTCCCATAACTCTGATGCGGATGCTGCTGAAAGCATACCAGCAGCGCTATTTTACACCCGACAGCCACGGGTATCCGCAGGCCTCCCCGGCGGATCTTCGCCCGCAATGTCTGGCGCTACATCCTCTGTTTACGCAGATGCCTTTTTTATCCCAGCATGAAGCTGACTTTGCGGCGTGGAAAACCTGGGCCACCGGCGTGATACTGATTGGCGAAGTCGACCTGCTCAACGCGTTGCCAGAACGCCTAAAAACAGACTGGTTGAGTGGATTGCACACCTGGGCCAGTCGGCCTTTCAACGTTGTGAGTCCGTCAGCGACGACAGCGACGGCGTCGGTCCCGGATACGCTGCAACAGCTTGCCGCATATCTGCAAACCTCCCTGACGGCAACGCAAGAGGAGATTACCGGTTACGCACAAACGCTCCACACGCTTGATCAGCAGTTGATAGAGCAGGCGATGGCGGTACCGCTGCTGAAAACACTCATCGAGGAGATCCGCCATCTGACCAAGCCGCAAATCGTGGGCTGGGATATCTGTTTCTCCCGACTATGTCAGTCAGAAGTCGACAGCAACAGCCTGATGCAACTGGTCGCACTGGAAAGTGAAAACTGGCCCGCCGACTCGTTCCATGAAGCGACGATGCTCCAGTTACTATCAAGTCAAGTTCCACCAGACGCTTTCCCGATCCTGCGTAACGTGATGCCTGCCTTTATTGAATGGCTTGAACGTCATCAGTGCAGTCTGAGTAGTACAACGTGGCTAAAGTGGCTGGATGTTCTTGCGATGGAACAAAGCGTCAGTCAGGCGGATATCAAACTGGCCACTATGGCGACGGACCGCTTCCTACAAGGCTCTGTTAGCCAAGAAGCGTATCAACAGTCCGGTGCCATGCTGGAACTGATCGTCGAACGCGCCAGTTCATTCCGCAACCTGCCAGCGCTGGGCGAGTTGATCGAACTCTTCCTTGATGCTCCGGTGCAGGATCGGGCGACGCTCACCTCGCTGTGGCTCAGCGTTCAGTCTTTTGTGAGCGGAATATGGGCGCGACTGGATCCGACTACTCGTACCGTGATGCGCAACTTGGCGACTGACGTGCTAGGGGAAGGTGCAGAGCGCGTATTTCCGGCTGAGTCGGATGGCTGTACGGCAGATGCAGAAGATGAATTGCCGGACTTATCCAGAGCCAAAGTGGCGATTTATAGCCTGACAGAAGGCGCGGCAAGACGCGCGAAACGGATGCTGGAAACGCTGTTCCCCGGGATCAGCGTGGAGATCAGCCATGCGCACACAGCAACCGACAAGTTGATTAATCAAGCAAAACAGGCTGATTACTTCATCTTTTCGGCAGGCAGCGTCACTCATCAGGCCTTTTACGCGGTCTCAGCGCAGCGCAGAGATTTAATCTACCCGACAGCTAAAGGTGCTGGGTCAATGCTGAACGCGTTTATTGCACACGTTCAGCAGGTCTCAGCAGTAGTGGCATAAAAAAGGGGCAAATGCCCCTTTTTTTATATATTGGCGTTCGCTGCTTTGATATAACTTGTGACCAGATAATCCGTCACTAATGAAATATCTTTCGACAGGTTCTGCAGTTCATTCCATTTACGGACGATAGGCTGAGCATCAATATCCGTACCGAAGTTCCACGCGCCACTACTCCATGCACAAAGCGACTTGATGCGGTTTAACTCTTCGACAAAACGAGTATAGGAAGGGATCTCAGTCCAGCCTGGTTCACCTTTATAGTCCTGATGCACCTGATCGATTTCATCCATCAGGCTACCCAGTGCAAGAATACCGACGCCGTGTAATAGGCGGGAATAGCGCGGCTTTTTGTCCCAGTCATCGGTAAACACGGTTTCCACCGCCGACCAAAAGTTATTCAGCAATTTCACCATCTTCGCTTCGTCACCCAGTCCGGTCGTCGGATCGCGGAAACGGTACAGGGCCCCTTCACGCAGG
>JALAGK010000310.1 GCA_022712475.1 Enterobacteriaceae bacterium | reverse complement strand
CACTGTAACCATTCGTGCGGGGCCAGGGTGTCCATACAAAAGGGCTGATTACTTGCAAAAGCGCTGTCTGTGGGTGACGCAGACTGCCAAAGCTTGCCATCGCGCAGGACTTGTTCAATATGCAGCAGCCGCTCGCGCACGGCACTGTGGCGTTCCATGTGAACCTCGTCAGGAAAATCAGAAGGGCAAAAGAATATCACGGTAGAGGGAGAGGCTAAAAAGCTTGCATAAAAAAGTAGGGGCACTGCTTTCACAGTGCCCCTGGTTCGTTTTGCAGCAATCCAGCTACCTTCAATGCTCCCTGCTCATCCTTGACAACTTTTCCCGTGGCCATCCTGACCTACGTTCCTTCGTTACTGCTCCTTGCCATCATCCTGATGCGAGTGACGCCATCCTGACGTTCACCTTGGTCTTCATGACCCGCCTTCTGTCCCGTCCGGCTCTCGGTCTCCTTCCTGGAGGTGTCCTTTTACGCTATCCTGCGTTATCCTCTTGCTTCTTCCTGAAGCCTTCCTTGTAGCGCCATCCCCGGCGTGTTCCTGATTCCAGAAGAGGCATCATCCTGATACCGCCTTCTTTATTTCGACTCCCTGTCGATGGATATAGAATCCCCTAAAACCGCCTGGCTTACAACCTACGCTCTGGAACAAAACCGTTAAACTTTCATTCGTAAGCCTCTTAAAGAAAGCTTAATCCCATGATAAATATAGTATTATCAATAACAGTGTGGGATTGAGTCTGCATATCAAACAGCGATGTCCTACAGCTGTTGTAAGAGATCTCTCACACAGCTGTAGTCAAAAGTCTGTCACAGGATCTGCGGGGTGAGCTGAGCAAGGAACGTTCCCAACCCAGAAGCCAGAGGGGTGTAGCGTGAAGTGCCCAATGTTTCAAGGCGCACTTCGCCCGTCACATTAGAAACTGAGATAATATCCAGCTCACTATCCAGCGTAGCGATAAACAATGTAGGTGATAATTTCAAACGTCGCTGAATCAATAAGTGTCCAATCTGATTTTCCTGCACGCGGCGAAAATCATCGGCACTCCAGGTTTGCACCAACGTAAAACAGCGTTCGCCAAGCGTAACCGTCATATCACCCGCAAACTGCGTGGTATAAAAGTCATGAATATCCTGACGGATGACAATATCCAGCGCTTTTTCTACGCCGCGTAAATCCGCATGCGGGACAAAGGGCTGCGCCTGCCAGAACACATAGTCTTCACCGGTTGCCGTAATGCAGGGCGACGGCACGCCATACAGTTCTTCACTGCGCGGCCCACGGCCATTTGCCTGCTGCCAGGCCTCACAATAGCGGCGGGTAAAATCCGTTAAGGCCTGCTTTACGTCGTTCAATTTCTTTCTCCTTACGCGGTGAGCTACACTACGCGGCTGATTGTACCTGCTTTACAGAGGCGAAACACATGTCCGGTTACGATAACCACCAGGCACTCAGCGGCCTGACGCTTGGCAAAACCACCGAGTACCGAGATACTTACGATGCATCGTTATTACAACCGGTGCCGCGCAGCCTCAATCGCGACCCGCTGGGGCTGCATGCCGATAGCCTGCCGTTTCATGGCAAAGATATCTGGACGCTGTATGAACTGTCCTGGCTCAACGCTCATGGGTTACCACAGGTCGCGGTCGGCCACGTGGAGCTTGATGCCACTAGTGTGAATCTGGTTGAGTCCAAAAGCTTTAAGCTTTATCTCAACAGCTTTAATCAGACACGTTTTGCAGACTGGCAGCAGGTGCACGCCACGCTTGAGCGCGATCTGCGCGCTTGTGCCCAGGGCGATGTGAGCGTAGTGCTCCATCGCCTGAGCGAGATTGAAGGCACCCCGGTAGCGGCCTTTGCCGGCGAATGTATTGACGAGCAACCCATCACTATCGACAACTATGAATTCAGCGCCGATTACCTCGCCAGTGCCGCAGGCAATGAAGAAATCGAAGAGACGCTCGTCAGCCATCTGCTGAAATCCAATTGCCTGATTACCCATCAGCCGGACTGGGGTTCAGTACAGATTCACTATCGTGGTCCACGCATCAATCGTGAAAAACTGCTGCGTTATCTGGTGTCGTTTCGCCACCACAACGAGTTTCACGAGCAATGCGTTGAGCGTATTTTTAACGATATTCAGCGTCTGTGTGGCCCGAAAAGCCTCAGCGTTTACGCACGCTATACCCGTCGCGGCGGCCTGGACATTAACCCCTGGCGCAGTAACAGCCTATTCACACCAGCAACAGGCCGCCTGGCACGCCAGTAAACCGGCGCAATTTGTGCCGCAGGGTTGTTAAAGCCAGACGCCCGAGGCTATTGTAAACACCAGGGGCGCTGCACTTATCGCCCATAAGGAGCTTACTTGATTACACATATCAGTCCTCTTGGTTCCATGGACATGCTGTCGCAGCTGGAAGTCGATATGCTTAAGCGCACCGCCAGCAGCGATCTTTATCAACTGTTTCGCAACTGTTCACTTGCGGTGCTTAATTCCGGTAGCCAGACCGACAACAGTAAAGAGCTGTTGTCGCGCTATGAAAATTTCGATATCAACGTGCTGCGTCGCGAACGCGGCGTGAAGCTGGAGCTGGTCAACCCGCCGGAAAAGGCATTTGTTGACGGCCAGATTATCCGTTCGCTGCAGGCTAACCTGTTTGCCGTGTTGCGTGACATTCTGTTTGTGAACGGACAAATTGCCTGGGCCGGGCGCTTCCAGCATCTGAATCTGGAAAATTCCATTCACATTACCAACCTGGTGTTTTCCATTCTGCGCAACGCTCGCGCACTGCACGTTGGCGAAGCACCCAACATGGTGGTGTGCTGGGGCGGCCACTCAATTAATGAAACCGAATATCTCTATGCGCGCCGCGTCGGCAATGAGCTTGGGCTACGTGAGCTGAATATCTGTACCGGCTGCGGTCCGGGCGCAATGGAGGCTCCCATGAAAGGCGCCGCGGTCGGCCACGCCCAGCAGCGCTATAAAGAGGGGCGTTTTATCGGCATGACGGAACCTTCCATCATCGCGGCCGAACCGCCTAACCCGCTGGTGAATGAACTCATCATCATGCCAGATATTGAAAAACGTCTCGAAGCATTTGTGCGCATCGCTCACGGCATTATTATTTTCCCGGGCGGTGTTGGCACCGCAGAAGAACTGCTTTATCTGCTCGGCATCCTGATGAACCCGCACAACCACGATCAGGTTCTGCCGCTCATCCTCACAGGCCCAGGTGAAAGCGCTGATTACTTCCGCGTGCTGGATGCGTTTATCGTCAACACGCTGGGAGAACAGGCGCGTCGTCATTACGAAATCATCATCGACGACCCAGCGAAAGTGGCCCAGCACATGAAAAAAGCCATGCCACGGGTGAAAGAAAATCGCCGTGAAACGGGAGACTCTTACGGATTCAACTGGTCAATTCGCATTGCACCTGATTTGCAGGTACCGTTTGAACCCACTCACGAGAACATGGCAAATCTGGGTCTTTACCCCGATCGCCCGGCAGAACAACTGGCCGCAGACCTGCGCCGTGCGTTTTCCGGCATTGTCGCAGGCAACGTTAAAGAAGTGGGGATTCGTGCCATAGAAGCGCGTGGCCCGTACAAAATTCACGGCGATCCGAAAATGATGAAACAGATGGATGATTTGCTTCAGGGCTTTGTGGCGCAGCACCGCATGAAACTCCCTGGCAGCGCTTACATTCCTTGTTACGAAATTATCACCTGAATAGCGTTTGAGCAGCCTCCGGGCTGCTTTTTTTACGTCTGTACGTAAACGGTTGCTCTCAATTTTATGCTGCTACCCATGAAAATCGTCAGATTATTCGCAACTAAATCCCACTTTATTACCCTTTTTCAGCATTGAATATGATAATGCGTAAACCATGATTCAAAGCAAAGTACAGCTATGCTAGCTTGACCGCGAAATACACCATTCAAACGTTTTATTCCAGTACAAAATACCATCAATTTAATCTCATAAAGTTGATTAATGTAATTGCGATCGCGATCACTGATACATAAACGACGCCAATGTATCTTTGCGCCGCATAACCAAGCCATGGGCAAAAATTACAAAAATCTCGCTCTGAGCAGTATTTCCTATTACGGTCAAGCACATTAGCAATGTGATTGACTAATTATCTGGCAT
>JALAGK010000309.1 GCA_022712475.1 Enterobacteriaceae bacterium | reverse complement strand
CCTTGCTTGCTCTTCAGTCAGAGCCAGGTTTTCCAGAAGTTCAGGTCTTCTAAGCCAGGTTCGGCCCAGCGACTGCTTCAGACGCCAGCGCCGGATTTCAGCATGGTTTCCCGACAGCAACACCGGCGGTACTTCCATCCCTTCCAGCACTTCAGGTCGCGTATAGTGCGGGCAGTCCAGTAATCCATCGGCAAATGAATCTTCAGTTGCCGAGGCCTCATGCCCAGTACCCCCGGAATAAACCGGGAAACCGAGTCAATCAGCGTCATCGCCGGAAGCTCTCCCCCACTGAGTACGTAATCGCCGATAGACCATTCTTCGTCAATTTCGGTCTGAATTACGCGCTCATCTATCCCCTCGTAGCGACCACACACCAGAATCAACTTCTGGTTAGTTGCCAGCTCACAAACGCCGCTCTGATCGAGCTTGCGTCCCTGAGGCGACAGATACACAACCTTTGCGCCCTCGCCTGCCGCGGCTCTGGCTGCACTGATGGCGTCCCTTAACGGTTGTACCATCATGAGCATCCCCGGTCCGCCGCCGTACGGACGTTCGTCCACGGTACGGTGCCGGTCGTGCGTAAAGTCACGCGGACTCCAGCACTCAATGCTCAGCAGGCCATTTTTCACTGCCCGGCCAGTTACCCCGTAATCGGTAATCGCGCGGAACATTTCAGGAAACAGGCTAATTATGCCAATCCACATAGTGCCGTCTTATTACCGTTAATCCGGAGGTTTAAAAACCAGGATCCCAGTCTACTTCGATAGAACGAGTAGTGAGATCGACTTTCTTGATAACCTGCCCATCGAGGAACGGAACCAGCCGCTCCTTGATTCCAAACGCATCTTTCAGGTTTGCCTTAATGACGAGAACGTCATTCGACCCGGTTTCCATCATGTCAGTGACTTTACCAAGATCGTAGCCTGCACTGGTCACTACCTGACAACCGATAAGGTCTTTCCAGTAGTAGTCACCGTCATCCAGGGATGGCAATTGCGCCGCATCCACCACAATTTCGCAATTGGTGAGGAGGTTCGCCGCATCTCTATCGTCAACGCCCTTAAGCTTAACGATGATGTCCTGATTGTGATGGCGCCAGCTTTCAATTTCCAGCTGTTGCCACTGACCACCACGCTGGATAAACCAGGGTTCGTAGTCAAAAATGCCTTCGGACTCTTCGGTGGAGGAAAACACTCTGAGCCAACCACGGATACCGTAAGGGGAGCCCAGTTTACCCAGAACAATCTGGTCAACCGGTACCGCTGCGGCGTGTTGCTTGCTCATCATGACCACCGTGACAGATTAAGCTGCTTTTTTTGCTGCTTTGATCAGCGCTGCAACGCGATCGGAAATAGTCGCGCCCTGGCCAACCCAGTGAGCGATACGATCCAGATCCAGGCGGGTACCTTCTTCTTTCTCGTTTGCGATCGGGTTGAAGAAACCAACGCGCTCAATGAAGCGACCGTTACGGGCATTGCGGCTGTCGGTTACGACGACCTGGTAGAACGGACGCTTTTTAGCGCCGTGACGAGCTAAACGAATAGTTACCATAACATCCTCTTGTGTGAATAAAACAACCGGACCCCATCGAGGAACGGAGTCCGGTGTCATATTAAAAGCCCGAAAATTTTACTCATTTTTGCGCGAAAAGCAATTCATATTACCCGCCACGCCCAGTCTCATTCCTGCCTGGATGAATGAAATATCATCATTTGCGCGTATATGCACAAAGCGGTCAGTTTTCTTTGACTATTTCTGATGCTCGTAACACCTTTGTGCAATAAACAGCAAATCTCGTATATTGATGATGTCATATGGAAATGTGCAAGTCTGTTAGGCCTATTACAGGGAGAATAACGAACAATGGCTCTATGCAATATGCGGACAGAAAACGGCGACAACGGCAAACCCGCAACTCTTGAAGATATTCAACTGGAAATACAAACCCTTGATAATCCGCAGCGTGGGGATTCCTTTCGCAATGGCGCATTTATCACAATCTGGTTTGAGCAAAATGGCACTGATGATGAATTTATGCAGTGTATGCCTGTGTACCCTAAACAGAGCTTCTTTTTAAAAAAACTGTTTAGAAAACAAGATGAAGGCCACAAGATCACTGACTATATTGTCGAGGTCGGCAGAAGCGAAAAAATACACGCAAAACAAGTGCATGGAAAGGATGAGCTTTCACAAATCCTGACAACATATTTTACAACGCATACATTACCCGATACCTCTGACTGGGAGGATACTGGCCTTCTGTAGACAACGTCGAGTTGCTGCACAGCCCTCGTTACGTGTATACAGCACCTAACGAGGGCATCCTGGCAGCAAGATAGCCCGAAAGTTTATCTTCCCGGGAAGCCCGGCGGCATCATGCCCTTCATCCCACGCATCATCTTCTCCAAGCCGCCTTTCTTCATTTTCTTCATCATGCGCTGCATATCGTCAAACTGCTTGAGTAGGCGGTTTACGTCCTGCACCTGCAGCCCGCAGCCCGCCGCAATACGGCGCTTGCGTGAACCTTTGATAATCTCCGGACTAGCGCGCTCTTTAAGCGTCATAGAGCTGATAATAGCCTCCATACGCACCAACACCTTGTCATCCATTTGCGATTTAACGTTGTCGGGGATCTGGCCCATGCCCGGCAGCTTACCCATCAGGCTTGCCATACCGCCCATGTTTTTCATCTGCTTAAGCTGATCAAGGAAGTCATTGAGGTCAAAGCCGTCGCCTTTCTTGAGCTTCTTCGCCAGTTTCTCCGCCTGCTCGCGGTCAACTTTGCTTTCGATATCTTCGATAAGCGACAGCATGTCGCCCATGCCAAGAATACGTGACGCCACGCGGTCCGGATGAAATGGCTCCAGCGCTTCGGTCTTCTCGCCCACACCGAGGAATTTAATCGGTTTACCGGTAATGTGGCGAATCGACAGTGCCGCACCGCCGCGCGCATCACCATCCACTTTGGTCAGCACCACGCCGGTAAGCGGCAGCGCTTCGTTAAACGCTTTTGCCGTGTTCGCCGCATCCTGACCGGTCATGGCATCGACAACAAACAGGGTTTCTACCGGATCAATCGCGGCGTGAACCTGTTTGATTTCGTCCATCATCGCTTCATCAACGTGCAGACGGCCTGCGGTATCCACCAGCAGCACATCGTAAAACTTAAGCTTCGCTTCCTTAAGCGCAGCGTTAACAATGTCAACCGGACTCTGGCTCACGTCAGACGGGAAAAAGTCCACGCCCACTTGCTGTGCCAACGTTTCCAGCTGTTTGATTGCCGCCGGGCGATAAACGTCCGCAGAGACAACCATCACTTTTTTCTTCTGCTTTTCACGCAGGAACTTACCAAGCTTACCGACGCTGGTGGTTTTACCCGCCCCCTGCAAACCGGCCATCAGCACCACAGCCGGTGGCTGTGCGGCCAGATTTAGCGCGTTGTTCTCTTCGCCCATCGCCGAGACCAACTCGTCACGCACGATTTTCACGAACTCCTGACCCGGCGTCAGGCTCTTATTGACCTCGTGCCCCACCGCCTTTTCTTTTACGCGGTTGATAAACTCACGCACAACCGGCAGCGCAACGTCTGCCTCCAGCAGCGCCATACGCACTTCGCGCAGCGTGTCTTTGATGTTGTCTTCGGTAAGGCGTCCGCGGCCGCTGATATTGCGTAGCGTGCGCGATAGTCGGTCAGTTAAATTATCAAACATAGTTTCTTGCCTGAGGTGATGACTTAAGGCCGCCGCAGCGACGCAATTCAAATTAGCGCAGAGTATATCATGATGCCGACGCTATGTGATGCACGCAACGGTTGGACCAGACAGCGCGTAACGT
>JALAGK010000308.1 GCA_022712475.1 Enterobacteriaceae bacterium | reverse complement strand
GTATAACGCTCCCTTTGCCAGCGACAACGGTGAATTCCTGACTATGGCCACAACCTATGATTTTGAAGAAAATGCTTACAGCAGTGGCGATACCAATACAGGCTCAATAGTGAAATGCCGCTATGTTATCAATCTGGTGACGTAAATCATCACCTCGCAGACGTTATGAAAAGGCGGCGAAGCGGTACGCATGATAATTAGCCCGCTACAGGCACAAACTCCACGCGTTTTTTTGAGATGAGCCCGTGACCATTACGACAAAAATAATCCACCGCGCCGCAGGCCTTTAGCACCTCCAGCGGCTGATGGCAGTCAGGGCAACGGGCTTCAAGCCGGTAGTCTTTATTGCAGGCAGCGCAGTGGCCGCCCACCTCAACGGATTCCAGAGCCGAATGACATTCCGGGCAGTGCATGTTTTCCATTCTGAAAGCCTTATAACCGTTAACTGTCTGCGTTGCGCTATATTCTGAGCGCATAGTGTAGCGCAGTGCCAACAGACTGATAAGCCAACAAGGTAACATCACCTTGCCAGATGCTGATGCTGGCGCGGTGGTCCAGGCCTGACAATAAACATCACTCCTGGACAGGCAGCTAAGGTGTGGCTATTCCAGCGGCTATCTGGTCGCCAGTGTTCACTGCCGTACAGGCAGTTGATACCCCCACTCCACGGCTTCCAAAGCACGTCATTGCGATCTTATTGCCTCAATAGCAGATCAGAAGTCCCGTTACGCAGTATCAGGTTATTTTCAGGCCAAACGAATGAAGAAAAGCACGTCAGAAAAAAGCACCTTCAGCGCAGCGGCGCGACCGATTCGCGGACGACCAGCCGGGTTGGCAGTGGGCTGTTTTCACACTGTGTGTCGCCGAGAATATGGCCAATAGCCGCCTGTACCATTTGTACCACCGGGATTTCCATGGTCGTTAGCGCCGGGCTGACGTAATTGCCAATGCGCGAATTATCAAACCCGGCCACGGATACACGCTCTGGTACGCGGATCCCGGCTTCAGTCAGCGCCTTGATGGCCCCCAACGCCATATCATCATTCGCTGCCAGAATGGCACTAAATGCCACCGATTGTTCAATCAGCTCGCGCGTGGCGCGATAGCCGCTTTCCATTGACCAGTCGCCGTGGCGCAGCAATGCATTATCCGGCACAATGCCGTGACGTTGCATACCATCGCGCCAGGCAGCCAGACGACAAGCGCCACTGCGCGAGGCGGTTTTACCGCTGATAAACGCAATCTCACGGTGGCCCTGTCTGAAGAGATACTCAATCATCTCCACCGCTGCGCGAGCATGATCGACCCAGACGCTGTTTTGCGGGTTGCGCGCAAGCTGACGATTGAGGATGTACAGCGGCACCGGAGAACTTTCCACCATCTCATCCAGCGCCTGATCCGACAGATATTCCGGGTACACCACCACACCTGCGCAGCGCATGCGGATTAGAAAATCGATCGCCTCCCGCTCCTGGTTCGCGCTGAACTTGCTGTCAGCAAAGATAAGTTGATGGTTATGCTGGTTAATGAAGGTTGCAGCACCGGACATCATCGAGGCGAAATAAGGGCCATCATAAAGTTCACTACTCATCGCAAAGCCAATAAAGCTGGTTTTCTGCATCGCCATTTGTTGCGCCAGCAAATTCGGCCGGTAACCTGTTTGTTCAATGGCTTTCTCTACCCGGGCCTTCAGATCCGCACGAACCAGATCTTTACCGTTCAGCACGCGAGAAACGGTCGCCTTTGATACGCCAGCACAATTCGCGACATCCTGCATAGTCACCATGTTCATTCTCCTGTTGGGCAGAGCAGAAAACCACCAGCCTCCCGTTTCTGGAGCAATAATGTAACAGATGCCACCCACAGGCAGTAACGGTTCTGCCTGTGGGTGAGACGCAGTTTAGTTACTTGCCGCCGTGTCTGTCGCAACACCCGCCGGCGAAGAGTCGGCGCGTTTGCTGGAAGCCGCCTGTTCCTGGGGCTCTTTAAAGCCTACCAGCCAGACCAGAACAAAAGTCAACGCGATAGTCACCCCTGCGCCGGTCACTTCCCCCATAAAGGACATCGGGTTTTCCGGACTAATGGCATTAACGATAGTGAGAATGCCCGGCAACCCGGCATAAGCGTAGTAGTAACTGCCAAAGAAACTGGTGACAACAGCGCCAATCGCCCCCCCGATACAGCCACAAATAAACGGTGTTTTCAGGCGCAGCGTTACGCCATAAATGGCCGGTTCCGTGATGCCAAAAATCCCGGTCACACCGGCTGACAGCGCTACGGTACGAAAACTTTTCTGACGCGTGCGCAAAGCAACGGCAAACGCGGCGGCCATCTGGCCAAGTACCGCCATCGTCTGGAAGGCCTGGAAAGAATCCCGCCCGTACATATCAAAGTTGGCAACCACAACAGGCGTCACGCCCCAGTGCACACCAAAGATGACGATCACCTGCCAGATACCGCCGATAATCGCTGCGGCCAGTGCCGGTGCGGTTTCAGACAGCCAGTTGTAGGCCGTTGCAATGGTTGTGGCAAGACCTGAGGTCAACGGGCCAATCAGAATCAACGTAAACGGCACCATCACCACCACGCAAATCAGCGGTGTAAATAACGGTGATATTACCTCAGGTAGTTTACGGCTTACCCAACGGTCCACATAAGACAGCATCCATACCAGAAACAACGGCGGCAGTACTGACGAGGTATACACCGTTTTCGCCAGCGGCAGCTGCAGAAAAGTGATGGTTTCACCGCTGGCAATCTGTGCAGCAATCGCTGCCCAGTCCGGG
>JALAGK010000307.1 GCA_022712475.1 Enterobacteriaceae bacterium | reverse complement strand
CCCATCTTCCAGAAAGCAGCGAGATAGACGTAAACAGCCCTCCGCTTTCCTGGCGTATGGGCTTGTACCGTGGCAATGACGTTATTGATGCCTCGCAGGCACTGTATCGCAAAGCGTTACAGCAGTTATTGTTGCCAGAGGTCGCCTCGCGCATCACCTACTGGTTGCGCTCGGACAACGGCAGCGACGTGGAATACAGCTATGAGGCACTGAAGGCCTACAAAATGCTCTATACGCCAGCCCATTACGACGGTGCATTTTTGTATTCCTGGATGGTGCTGAATCTTGAGCGCTCACTACCGCAGGACGTCACTCAAGCTCAACTCTCGCAGCTCAAATTGCATCTTTGGCAACTACTGGAACCTCAGATCCAGACATCGCCCTATGCCGTCGATGATGCGCTGATGACACGTACAACCGCGTTTATCAACCAAAAGCCCCTGGCCTCACGCGTTTACGGCAGGCTGAAACGGCTACTTGAGCATAATGAAAAACTTAAGCCGGTGAGTGTTGTCACGTTGGGGGGGCAACAAAGTGAGCTGGTGTTCTCCCGTAAAAGTGGCAGCTCACTGAACGACGGCATCCCGGGGCTATTTACGCCAGAAGGATACTGGGATCACTTTCATGGTCTAACGGACCAGGTTGTGAAATCTCTTCGCGAAGATGATGCCTGGGTGCTGAATAGCGTTTTACCTGAGCCGCAGGACAAACGGCAAATCGATACGGCGGTACGTCATCTCTACACGCAGGATTTTATTACCCACTGGGACCAGCTCCTCAATGACATTCAGTTAAACAATAGCAGCTCCCTTGCTCAACGAATCAATATGACACGCCTGATTTCTGGCAATCCGTCGCCGCTGCGCAATCTGATAATCAACCTAGCCAGAACACTGACGTTAACGCGTGAAGGCAGCGACGAAACCAGCCTGATGAAAGCGCGGGCCGAGATGAACAACGCCACTCGTACACTCGAAGCACTGTTCAGCAGCCATAACGGCGCGCCCACCACTGCTGCAGCCACAGCACGCACGCCGGAGCAACTGGTTGTCGATCGCTATGCAGCACTGATTGCGCTGGCGCAGCCACTGGAAAAAGGCAGCCAGACGATTGTCTTTGACGACATTCTCAAGCAGATCGATGAACTGTATCGCTATCTTACCGCTGTACAAAGTGCCGCCAACAGCGGAATGCCGCCACCGTCAGATGAAATTATCAGCCGTTTGCAGGCCAGTGCAGGGAGACTTCCCACTGGGTTGCAGGGAATGTTTTCTTCAATGGCAACCGGGGCCAGTAGTGACGCCCGCCTGCGCGATATGGAAAACGTTCGCAAACGCGTTGGCGTTGAATTAGGTAGCTTCTGCCGCCAGGCCATTGCCGGACGCTATCCGCTGGCACGTCATGCAGCAAGCGATGTAACACCAGACGACCTGGCGCGCATGTTCGCGCCAGGCACTGGCATGATGGATACGTTTTTTCGCGATAATCTGGCAGCCAAAGTCGACACTACACGCCCAGCCTGGCGCTTTATGCCCGGCGTTGACGGCAAAACACTTCCCGGGAGCGAAAGTATGCTGCGCCCGTTTCAACAGGCACAGTACATTCGGGATGCCTTCTTCGCTACCGGCAGCCCGCTGCCGTCTTATCGGGTTACAGTGCGCACCGTCAGTATGGATAACAACATTCTTAATCTGACACTGGACGTGGACGGCCAGATTATGCGTTACAGTCATGGGCCGCAGACCATGCAACAACTGAGCTGGCCGGGTCCTGACGGCACCAGCCAGGTGAGAATGCAACTTGCTCTTAGCGATGGCACGACCTCTTCTCTGGTTACCAGCGGCGTCTGGGCGCTTAACCGCTTTTTTGATCGTGCCCGCACGACGCCAGGTAGCACGCCATTAAGCCGCCGTGCCACATTCACCGTTGACGGACGAGAGGTGACGCTGGAGTTTACGCCCAATAGTATCCGTAACCCTTTCCAGCAATACGGTTTCTCATGCCCATGACTGCAAGGACGACACCATGCCCAACAGTTCTGCAATAAGCTGGTACGGGAAACTCCCGGGTGCCGGCGATTTTTTGCAGCGCAACTTTCCTGACTCGCTCAAGCAGCGGTGGTCACAATGGTTTCAGTTGGGTCTGTTTTACTGGCAGAAGGAAGATACTGAAGGCCTAATGGGGCACCAGTTCGAGAAAGCGCCCATCTGGAATTTTGTCATTCCCCCAATGCTCGGTAATCAGCTAATACAAATGGGTTGCCTGCTGCCAGCCCATGACAGCGTAGGCCGTCAGTATCCATTGTGCGCCATGTATATCTACAGCCCAGCTCAGTGGTCTGGCCACCAACTCTCACGTGCCGGGAATATGTATCAACAACTTGGTCGTACGCTGCACAACGCAGTGCGCCACAGTTACAGTGCACCACAGCTGGAGCAGGCGCTTGACGAATTGCCACCGTACTCGCCCAGCGATGATACCAGCGCCGGTATTCTTGACGTACTCGGCCATGGCAACGCCTGCCAGAACACGCTTGAATGGCCGCAGGTTGCAGAGAGTTTCAGCCCGCAGCGCCAGAGCAGTTTTTGGTGGACAAACCGCAGCGACGGTTATCCGCTTTATACCCATATTCACAGTGGCAATTTCACCAGCCAGCTTTTCACGCTGCTGTTTTCACCCGCCGGTGGTGCCAGACCGGGGCGCCACGGGCTTTATCCTCCAATGTTTGAATAATCAGGTATGCAAATGGATATTGAAGCACTGCTCGCCCCTGTCTGCGCCAACGCGCCCAGTGGAGAAAATCTGGAGTATGACGCCGATTTTCAAGCAATGGAGCTGGCAAGTCAGGGAAAAGCAGAACAACAGTTCGGCGACACAATCATTCCGGCAGAACCGGCGGACTGGATGACGGTTGAGAACCTTGCCGTCGACCTGCTTGCCCGCACCAAAGATTTACGCGTCATCATTGCTCTGACTCATGCCTGGACGAAGCGCCGCGGCCTGCCGGGATATGCCAATGGACTTGAACTGTTGCAAAGCACCCTTGAGCGCTACTGGGAGACGCTTCATCCGCAGCTTGAAGACGCAGGCGAGCACGACCCGTTTTACCGCATAAATTCCCTGGCTGGGCTGGGCGATAGATCTGCTCTCGTCACCACGCTGTACCAGTGCAGTCTGCTACGCAATACCAGTGGAGAAATCACGCTACGTGATGCCCAGGCGCTACTTGATGGCAGCAAGAGTGAAAGTCCCAATTATCCTGGTGGACGTGCACGGCTTGCCGATGAATTGTCCCGCGGCGGCCAGCCCGGTATTGAGGCCCTACTTCAGAGTCAACAACGCCTGCAAAGCATTCATGACCTGCTGGTCAAAGAATTAGGGGCAGGTGGTGCGCCTGAGACTGGACAGCTGCGCAAAACGTTCTCCGTTGTCGCAGATGCCTGCCGCAGTACCGATATTCATTCGTTTATCCCGCACACAACCGAAACATCAGCCCCCGCCAACGCGAGCGCGCCGACAGCACCAACTGTTGCACCATCGCTTAATGTGGACTGGCGTAATGTCAACCTCACCAGCCGCTCAGAAGCACAGCTCATGCTTGAAAAAGTAAAACAGTATTTTTTACGCCATGAGCCAAGCCACCCAGCTCCACTCATGATTGACCGAATGCAGAAGGTTATTGAGCTCAATTTTATGGAAATGATTCGCGATCTGGCACCGGACCGCATCCACCAGCTGGAGAATATTTTTGGGCGCAGCGAATAACGCGCTCTCACTTTAAAGCAATGGGCATGAAGCCCGTCGTTACATTGCGCATGTTTAATGGAGAACACCATGGCAAAAACTCACAGTGGGCAGAAATTTATTGCACGAAACCGGGCTCCCCGCGTGCAGATCGAATATGACGTTGAGATTTACGGTGCAGAACGCAAAATTCAGTTGCCGTTTGTAATGGGTGTCATGGCCGATTTGGTCGGTAAGCCGCTGGAAGACCAGGCGCCTGTGGATGAGCGCAAATTTCTCGATATCGACATTGATAACTTTGATGATCGCATGAAGTCGCTTAAGCCACGTGTAGCGTTTGTCGCCAATAACACGCTGACTGGTGAAGGCTCGCTGAACGTTGAACTGACGTTTAACAGCATGGATGACTTTTTACCTGATGCCGTCGCCCGCAAGGTCGAACCGCTCAACAAGTTACTGGAAGCTCGTACTCAGCTTTCTAACCTGCTGACCTATATGGACGGCAAAAATGGCGCTGAGGAACTTATCGCCAAAATTCTTCAGGACCCAACGCTATTGCAATCTTTGAGCCAGATGCCGAAACCCAGCGACAACGCCACGGATAACGAGGAATAAGCGATGAATACACTGTCTCAACAGCAAGAAAGCCAACAACAATCCTCCTTTAGCCAGGACGAATTTAGCGCGCTGCTGACAAAAGAGTTTCGCCCCAAAACTGACCAGGCGCGCTCGGCGGTCGAAAGTGCGGTTAAAACACTGGCGCAGCAGGCGCTGGAGAACACCGTCACGTTTTCCTCTGATACCTATCGCACTATCCAGAATCTTATTGCCGGCATTGATGAAAAGCTGTCTCAGCAGATTAATCAGATAATTCACCATGACGAATTTCAGAAACTCGAAGGTGCCTGGCGTGGCCTGCATTATCTGGTTAACAATACTGAAACCGACGAGATGCTTAAAATCCGTTTTATGAGCATCAGCCGTCAGGAGCTGGGCCGCACACTGAAGCGTTATAAGGGGGTTGGTTGGGACCAAAGCCCGATTTTTAAAAAAATCTACGAAGAAGAGTACGGACAATTTGGCGGCCAGCCTTTTGGGTGCCTGGTTGGCGATTACTATTTTGACCATAGCCCGCAGGATGTGGAACTACTTGGCGAAATGGCACGCATCGGTGCTGCCGCACACTGTCCATTCATCACCGCTGCCGCCCCGAGCGTAATGCAGATGGAGTCCTGGCAAGAGCTGGCGAACCCGCGCGATCTGACCAAAATCTTCCAGAATACCGAATATGCGGCCTGGCGCTCGCTGCGTGAATCAGAAGATGCCCGCTATCTGGGACTGGTGATGCCACGCTTTCTCTCTCGCTTGCCTTACGGTATCCGGACCAATCCGGTCGACAGCTTCGATTTTGAAGAGGAAACCGATGGCGCAGACCACAGCCATTACACCTGGGCCAACGCAGCCTATGCAATGGCGGCAAACATCAACCGCTCATTTAAAGAGTACGGCTGGTGTACCTCTATTCGCGGCGTGGAATCCGGTGGTGCTGTAGAAAGTCTGCCCTGCCACACATTCCCGAGCGACGACGGCGGCGTAGATATGAAATGTCCGACGGAGATTGCCATCAGCGATCGCCGTGAGGCAGAGCTTGCAAAAAACGGCTTTATGCCGCTGGTACATCGCAAAAACTCCGACTTTGCCGCCTTTATAGGCGCACAGTCGCTGCAAAAACCAGCTGAATACTACGACCCGGATGCCACCGCCAATGCCCGCCTGGCTGCCCGCCTGCCTTATCTGTTCGCCTGCTGCCGCTTTGCGCACTACCTCAAATGCATCGTGCGCGACAAAATCGGTTCCTTTCGCGAACGCGACGATATGGAACGCTGGCTGAACGACTGGGTAATGAACTACGTTGATGGCGATCCTGCCAACTCCTCGCAGGAAACCAAATCCCGCAAGCCGCTTGCAGCAGCCGAAGTACAGGTCGCGGAGATTGAAGACAATCCTGGTTACTACACCGCAAAATTCTTCCTGCGCCCGCATTACCAACTGGAAGGCCTGACGGTGTCGCTGCGCCTGGTGTCTAAGCTGCCGTCCCTCAAGGCAGAAAACGCATAATTTAATCATGCCGACTCTATCGAGTCGGCAATTTTTCGCATTAACCTTACTTTGATTATTTAAGTCAAAGGAGCGAAACCGCCATCAGGCAGAACAGGCTATTGCATCTGAAGTAAAAGCTAAACAGTAATAACAGGTGCATCTATCAACGGCTGGCAGAAAATAGAGTAAACAGCCACAATCAGGATATAAAACCATTCTGGCAATATACGTTTCTGTAGCAGGAGAGACGCCCTGCCTATCATCATGGTGGATCAACGAGATGACAAAATTAAAGGAAGGTTCATCCAGAGCGCTTACTATTGGTGAAATCGCTCTGGCTCGCTCTGTTTTTTACAATGGCATAAACTATACT
>JALAGK010000306.1 GCA_022712475.1 Enterobacteriaceae bacterium | reverse complement strand
CTTTTGATAAATTAGGAATACATGAACGCTAATGAATTTGTTAAAAATACTTTATGTTTATGGAGTGGTTGTCTGAAAAACAATCAACACATCAGCTTTAATGGTTAAGCAGGTAGTTGCTACCCATGGACATGAGATTATCGAGACTCCCTGGACGCCTGAAGGTGGCGATTATCAGGAAATTGAACGGCTTGCTGTGCTGAATACCGGCTTTCGGACTGACGAACAAACGCTACGCTTTTTATTTGATTCTGAACTGCTGCACACGCACAGCGTACTGGCTGTGCAGGATGGCTGGCGCAATCCGGCGCAGTTTCATCCCGATAATTACCTCTGCCTGCTGCGAGGTGGATGCGACCTCAACGCTGATGCTGCGTATGTTCCTCGCAGGTGGCGGTCTGGCCAACAGGTAACGCTCAGCAAGCCCCAAACCGTATGGCCATGTGCGGACTACTGTTGCTCTGCGGCGTTGCCTCGACAGTCGATCTGTTGTCAAACCACCAGGCCGTGAAGATGACAAGCGTAGCGACACCTCGATTCTGATGAACCTGTCACCGGTGTTTGTCGCTCTCCTGTCCTTTCTGTTTCTGCGTGAGAAAATTGGCGCTACGCAGTTACTGGCGCTGGCGCTCAGTATTGCCTGCTGGTGTTTATGGTGCTGCTGCAATAGCTTTTAGCGGGGCATCAGCAGCGGGAGACCTGCTGGCGCTCAACTCTGCGCTGTTTTATGCCATCTACCTGTTATTGATTAAAACACTGCGCGAACGCTTTAGCTCTGGAACCATTATTATCCGGAATAGCTTTACCTGCGCCCTCCTGTTAGTACCGCTTGCCCTTGCCACCAGCCCGCAATTTTCCCTACCACGCTAATGGGCTTGCAGGTGATCGCACTGCTGGCGCTGATAAGCCAGCTTCTGGGACATGGGCTGATGGCCCTTGCGCTGAAGCATGTAGACATGGTGCTGGCTTCGGTTTCCACCCTGGCACGCCCGGTGGTATCCATTCTGTTTGGCTTTTTACTCTTTGGCGAGCGGCTGGTGCTGCTGCAATGGCTGGGCGTTGCTGCCGTGCTAATAGGGATTGGGGGGTACAAACGCCCGGCGCACATAGTCAAACCGTTGGCAGAGCCGGAATCATTGTCAAAGGAGAGCTGAGAAGCAGCCGTCGTTACCCCGATGTATAGCGAAAATACGCGGTGTTCTTCCGCCTTTTATATCGCGAGTGGTAGAGTGAAAACACCAAAAAAGTGGTAACGGAGCCATCAACAATGAACTCGCACCCCTTGAAGTTAATTATTGAAGCCTGTGACCGCGCCATCTCAACACGTGATTTCGATGCGCTAATGGCGTATTACGCCGATGATGCCGCGCTGGTGGTCAAACCCGGCATGGTTGCTCGCGGTAAGGCAGATATTCGCCGCGCGTTCATCGCTATCTCTGATTATTTTGGCGACCGGCTGAAGGTCAATCAGGGCCGGATGGAGGTCATCGAGGGAGCAGATAATGCGCTGGTGATTATGGAAACCCACCTGTGCTTCCCGGATGACGCTGGCGGTGAGACGCAAACTACCCGACGAGCGACTTACGTGTTCCGCCGGGAAGCCGACGGCACGTGGCGCTGCACAGTGGATAACTCTTACGGCACCACCTTGCTGGATGACGAGTCACGTTGAGCCTGACGACGAGCAGCGATTTTTTTTGGCCGCTCGATTTCTCACGTTCGGTATCGCCCGTTTACTGCCCCTCACCAGAACAAAGAAAATCCTTATAATCACATTCACCACAGCCTCATCAACATGCCCGGCGTAGCTAACTCTCATGGCCTGCTGGCGCTGGCCTATGAGAAAACTGCGGCGATCGAGAGAAAAACGCTAACCTGCTCATTTTACAGCTCACCTCGTTGCAGAAAATTTGTGCAGCGGTTCCCGGTTTTGCAAATCAATCGACCAATAGAACGCAATTTTCTTGCAGAGATAACCCGTGGATGCCAGTTTATTTGCAAATGCAAGTAATAAGGCCAGTCAATGAGTATAAAACCGAATCGTCCACGCCCGTTGGGGATTCACCTGGATGTGACCAACCGCCTGTGGCAGAGCGTGATGGAAGACTCCATCAAATTTACCTGGATGAACCGTCCACACTGGCTGGTGCTCAGTACGATTGAAGAGCTTGGCAATGGCTGCAACCTGACTCAAATCAACGCCTTTCTGAACCTGGAAATCTCAACCTGCTCCAGAGCTATTGTCTGGCTCGAAAAAAACCATCTCATTACGCGCGTTGAAGACCCCTGCGACAAACGTGCCAGAGTGCTGCACATCACTGATGAAGGTGCCGCCATGCTGCAACAGCTTGATGAAGCCGCACAAACGGTACGCGCAGAGATGTTAAGGGACGTCACGCCAGAACAGCTGGCCGTGTTTGAACAGGTGCTGGATGCCATTAAAGCGCGCGCGGCAGACATGCTGTCATGTACTGACGCGTCTGACATTTTGCACAGCGAAAGCAATACGGATGGGCCTTATGAAAAAACGTTACAACAAAAGCCTGAGCGGGCTGCTGCTGGCCGCGGGCATCGCCGTAAGTCCGGTTCAGGCCGCTGACTCACCGCTCGACCCAGCTCTACTGGCCAAAGGGGCTTACCTGGCCCGGGCGGCGGACTGCAATGCCTGTCACCGTGGTGCCGCGCCTGGCAGTGCGGACTACAGCGGCGGTCTCGCCATTGCCACACCTATGGGCGACATTATTGCGACCAACATTACGCCATCAATGCGCTCTGGCATCGGTCATTATTCAGAGGCCGACTTCAAACGTGCTGTAACCCAGGGTATTCGTGCAAACGGTGAG
>JALAGK010000032.1 GCA_022712475.1 Enterobacteriaceae bacterium | reverse complement strand
CTTTGACACCGTACTGGCGCCACTGCCGTTTATTTATTGCTGGTGCGAGATTATCGCGGCGGTGCTGTTCTTTCGCTGGAGCGGTTACGGCGTGCTGCCTGGCCTGCTGCTGGCGGGGGTGGCTGCCGGGCGTTTTCGTGCCTTACAGGAACTCGGGCACAACGCGCTGCACCTGGCGCTGTGCCGCTCGCGCGGCTGGCAATGGTGGTTATCTAACGTTTTCTTTCAGTTCCCGGCCCTGAAAAGAGACATGGACTCGCGCTTTAACACGCATGTGCGCGATCACCACCCAAACGCTGACGTTCCCGGCAAAGACCCCAATCTTAATCGCGTGATCGCCGCCGGTATGACACCGGGTATCAGTAAACGCCAGTTCGTGATGGCGCTGCTGTACCCGGTGAGTCCGAAGGGCCTTTTCAACAACCTCAAAGGCAATATGCGCGACATGATGCATGAAAACGCCTCATGGAAAATCGTACTGCTGCGCGCGCTGGTCACTGCGGCTGTCGCCACGCTGTTTATCTGGACCGGCGGTGTGGCGGCGCTGGTGGTGGGCTGGCTGGTGCCGGTGCTTGCGCTTTATCCGCTGTTTGCGTGGTGGTCGCTGCTCGCCAAGCACCGCTGGCATACGCCGTATATGCCACTTAACCGTGACCGGTTGGCTCACGACTACGAGCACGGGCATGCCACGGATTTTCCCGGGTTGCTCGGTGCGGTGCAGCGTTATCTGATTTTCCCGATGTCGGATGCTTATCACCTGGCGCATCACGTCTATCCGTTTGTGCGCTACCACTATCTGCCTGCGGTTGACCGGGCGTTAAAAATCCATGAACCGCGCTACACGCAGTACCTCTCACAGGGCATGTTCTGCGGCGCTGCCGGACAGCCCGCCGCGCTCTCAGAACTGCGTAACCGACTGGTGAGCGCACCGCGCGCTGCGGTCACTGAATAAACGAAGAGGACTCACTCATGAACAAGGCACCTCGTATTGGCATTATTTGCGGCAGCGGCATGGACAGGCTCTCCATTGTGCAAAACGCACAACGCGTGGAGAGCACCACCGCGTTTGGCACGCCCTCCGGTACCGTGACGCTGGCGGAGATTGCCGGAGTGCCGGTCGCTATCGTCAACCGCCACGGCGTGGGCCACCGTCTGCTGCCGTCTGAAATCAACGTGCGCGCCAACGTGGCGGCGCTTAAACAGCTTGGCGTGGAGCAGGTAATTTCCTTTAGCGCGGTGGGCAGCCTACAGGAGCAGGCTCCGCCAGGCACCTTTGTGCTGGTGGATCAGTACATTGACCGCACATACAAACGCGCTAACACTTTCTACGGCTCAGGCGTGGTGGCGCATGTGCCGTTTGGTGAGCCGGTGTGCACGGATAACCGGGCGGCGCTGGGCAAGGCATTGGCGCATCTCGACATCCCCTATCTGGCGAGTGGCACATACGTGGTGATGGAAGGACCGCAGTTTTCTACCCGTGCTGAGTCACTGTTCCACCGCCAGATTGGCGGCACGGTGATTGGCATGACCGCAATGCCGGAGCCAAAGCTGTGCCGTGAAGCGGAGCTTTGCTACACCATGGTGGCGATGGTGACCGATTTTGACTGCTGGCATGCCACGCATGACGCCGTGAACGCGGCGATGGTGAGCGCGCGCATGACCGACAACCTTAAAAAAGCCGAGGCGCTGCTGGCCCACGTCATACCGCAGCTTGTCGGACGAGAAGCGCAATGCAGCGACGGCTGCCAGCATGCCCTCGACGGCGCAATTATGACCCATTTTGACCTGATTACCCCTGACGTAGCCGAGCGTTTTACGCCGCTGTTAAACCGCGTGCTGGCGCACGGCAACGGATAAATACCTTACCTTCTGACAATCTGGAGAGAGTGATATGAAAGCAAAAGCAGGCCTCTTATTCGACCTGGACGGCACCTTGCTTGATACCGACCCGCTACACATTGCCGCCTTTAACGAACTGCTGGCCGAGTTTGGTAAATCGGTCACGGCCGAGTATTACAACGAGAAAATCATGGGCGCGCCGATGGACCAGATAACGTTAGATCTGTTCCCCGAGTTGTCAGCGCAGGAGCGTCATGCGCTCGGTGAACGTAAAGAAGCGTTATTCCGCGATCAGCTCAGTGGACCGCTGGAAGGCCGCCCCGGCGTGAGCGAACTGTTCGACTGGGCGCGCGCACAGGGCGTTGGCATTTGTGTGGTGACCAATGCGCCGCGTGAAAGCGCTGTGATGATGCTGCTGGGCCTGAACCTGCTTAACCATGTCGATCACCTGCTGATTGGCGCAGAGCTGGATAAAAGCAAACCCGATCCGTATCCGTACCAGGAGGCGATGCGCCGCCTTGGCATTACGCCGCAGCAGGCGCTGGCGTTTGAGGACTCCGGCCCGGGCGTACAGTCTGCCGCTGCCGCGGGGGTATTCACCTTTGGTATGCAGGGCGCACTTGATGCCGACGGGCTGCGTAAGCACGGTGCCTCGGCTACGATCCCGGATTTCACCCACGCGCACCTGACGGAAAAACTCAATCATCTGGTGGCCTGAAGGGGTGAGAATGAGCACGACATTGATTAACGCGCCGACCGGCGATGGCTCGCGCGCCAGGCTCAAGG
>JALAGK010000305.1 GCA_022712475.1 Enterobacteriaceae bacterium | reverse complement strand
TTTGCTCACCAAACATGCGTACAAAAGCGTGGTGATATTGCAGCGGGCTGCGCTCTTCTTCCTGTGCCAGCAACAACAGTGTCTGCAGACAGCGATAAAAACGCGCGCGCTCTTCACTGAACACCGAGGCGTTGAACTCCATTGTCCACTCAGTCCAGATAAGCGCCTGCTCAAGATCGCCGCCTGCCAGCGCCAGGAGTGCCTTCAGCTCGCCCACGCGCAGCGTGTACCAGCCGTTGTCTTTACCTGTTGCAAGACCCAACAGCTCGCGCACGCGCGTGAAATCGTCCAGACCTTCGTCATCAAATTGCTCGATCAGGCGTAAGTATTCTTCTGGCTGCCATTCGCTGCCCGGTAGGCTCAAAATGGTTTCACGCAGGTGGCTACCCATATTGTTGTTTGCCAGCCACAGGTCTTCAGCCGGATAGATGTCGGACATGCCTGGCACCAGAATGCGGCAGGCGTAAACGCCTAGGTGCTCATAGTCAGCGATGTACACTTCTTTACCTTCTTTAGCGAATATCGCCATCAACGTAGCGAACTCTTCTTCCGTCGTGCCGGAGAAATTCCAGTCAACAAACGGGTAGTCGGCATCCTGCTTAAACAGATCCCAGGAAATCAGGCCGCTGGAGTCAATGAAGTGGGTTTCCAGGTTTGCGTGCTCAGCAACTTCTTCATCATCAAAAGTAGGCGGCGTAAACACATCCAAATCTTTGAGGCCACGGCCCTGTAAAAGCTCAGTAACGGTACGCTCCAGCGCCACGCCAAAGTCCGGATGCGCGCCAAAGGAGGCAAAGCAGGTGCTGTTTTCAGGGTTAAACAGCACGACGCAAATCACCGGATAGTTGCCGCCCAGTGAACCGTCGTAGGCGAAAATTGGGAAGCCTTCTGCCTCGAGCTTTTCGATAGAGGCAACAACGCCGGGATAGCGTGACAGCACGTCTTTGGGGATCTCCGGCAGGCTGATGCTCTCGGCAATGATGCGGTTTTTAATGTGGCGCTCGAAGACTTCGGAGAGGCCCTGAACCCGTGCTTCGTTGGCGGTGTTACCCGCTGACATCCCGTTGGAAACATAAAGATTGCCGACGATATTCATCGGAATATAAATGGTTTTCTGATCTGACTGGCGAACAAACGGCAGTGCGCAGATGCCGCGCTCGCTGTTGCCGGTTTGCAAATCGACCAGCATAGAGGCGCTGAGCGCATCATCCGGATCGTAGTATTCACGAAGATGCGTGTCGAGAATGCCCTGCGGCAGGCTGTCGTCTTCTGGCAGCGGGAACCAACGTTCATTTGGATAATGCACAAACGGTGCGTTGGCCTGGCTTTCACCCAGCCAGAAATCGGCAAAAAAGTAGTTGGTGGAAAGACGTTCAAAATATTCGCCCAGCGCCGAGGCCAGCGCCGCTTTTTTCGTCGCGCCTTTGCCGTTGGTAAAGCACAGCGCGCACTCTTTGTCGCGAATATGCACTGACCAGACGTTAGGTACCGGATTTAGCCAGGAGGCTTCTTCTATATGGAAGCCAAGGTCGGCTAACTGTTGCTGGAAGCGAGCGATGGAATCTTCCAGCGCGGCATCTTTACCGGGGATGAATGTTTGAGTCATAACCTGTCCACTTTGATGGCGTACGCGAAGCGCGCAATGATACGGGCTTTACGATAATAGCGCCATCTTCCGCCCCGGCACTGCGCTAAATAAAGTCTTGCTATGCTCAAAAGGATTCGTTTCGCTTCGGAGAACGCAATGTAATCCTTTGATTTACATCGTATGGCCTTCGATAAACTGCCGGTCGACTTCCTGCTGGAAGTGGCGCTGCGTAGCTTTTATAGCTTCCTGCTAGTGTTTATCTTTCTCAAAATTACCGGACGGCGCGGCGTGCGCCAGCTGTCACTGTTTGAAGTGATTATGATTTTGACGCTTGGCTCAGCAGCTGGCGACGTGGCGCTCTATGACGACACACCGCTGTTGCCGACGCTCGCCGTGTTTATTACGGTTGCGCTGCTCTACCGGTTGATTATCTGGCTGATGGCGCGCAGCGACAAAATGGAGGACTGGCTGGAGGGCAAACCGATTGTCGTGGTGGAGCAGGGGGAACTGGTATGGGAGCGTCTGCAAAAAGAGCATTTCACCGAGGTGGAGTTTTTTATGGCGCTGCGCCAGTCAGGCGTTGAGCACCTGGGCCAGTTAAGGCTCGCTATTCTTGAGAGTGATGGCGGTGTGAGTACCTGGTTTTATCCGGATAACGAGGTAAAGCCTGGGCTTTCAGTGTTGCCTGCGCAGTTTAACCCGAGCTACCGTACGCCGCCGCAGGCGGGAGAATACGCCTGCGGACGCTGTAGTCGTGTTATCTCACTGGCACCCGGAAGCGACAGCGTTTGCCTCCGTTGCGGTGAACGCAAATGGATTCGTGCCTGCCGGGCGCTGCGAGTAAGTTGAATGCCTTTTCTACGCCATCAGACGTGATACACAGTGAAATATGCTGTGTGATTCAACGCACAATGACCGCCTCCTAGGGATTACCCGTTGCAGGCATTCGCAACGGATGATAAAACCGATGTCCACAGAAAAAAATATTGGCATTAAGGCGTGGTGAGGGAAATGGCTCAGGTCTACAACTTTAGTTCGGGTCCGGCGATGTTGCCGGCAGAGGTGCTCAAACTGGCCCAACAGGAATTGCGCGACTGGCACGGTCTGGGAACGTCAGTTATGGAAATTAGCCACCGCGGCAAAGAATTCATTCAGGTGGCAGAAGAAGCGGAGCGCGATCTACGCGACCTGATGAATATCCCGGCGAATTATCGGGTGCTGTTCTGCCACGGCGGCGGTCGCGGCCAGTTCTCGGCTCTGCCGCTGAACCTGCTGGGTGATAAAACCACTGCGGACTACGTCGATGGTGGCTACTGGGCGGCAAGCGCAGTTAAAGAAGCGAAAAAATACCTGACGCCTAACGTGATTGACGCCAAAATCACCGTTGACGGTAAGCGCGCGCTTAAGCCGATGCGTGACTGGCAGCTTTCGGATAGCGCTGCATTTTTGCACTACTGCCCGAATGAAACTATTGATGGCATTGCTATTGATGAAATGCCAGAGTTTGGTCGCGATACCATCGTTACCGCCGACTTCTCATCGACCATTCTGTCGAGCCCGATTGATGTGAGCCGTTTTGGCGTGATTTACGCCGGCGCGCAAAAGAATATTGGCCCGGCGGGCCTGACACTGGTTATTGTACGCGAAGACCTGCTCGGCAAGGCAAGTAAGGCCTGTCCATCCATCCTTGATTACACCGTCCTTAACGATAATGACTCCATGTTCAACACGCCACCGACCTTTGCATGGTATCTGGCGGGCCTGGTGTTCAAGTGGCTTAAGCGCAACGGTGGCGTAGCCGCGATGGACAAAATCAACCAGCAGAAAGCAGATCTGCTGTACGGTACCATCGACCGCAGTGATTTCTATCGCAACGATGTGGCCAGTGCGAACCGTTCGCGCATGAACGTGCCATTTCAGTTGGCCGACAGCAACCTGGATAAGGTCTTTCTTGAAGAGTCCTTTGCCGCTGGGTTGCATGCGCTTAAAGGCCATCGCGTGGTGGGTGGGATGCGTGCATCTATTTATAACGCTATGCCGCTTGAAGGCGTGCAGGCTCTGACCGATTTTATGGTCGATTTTGAACGTCGCCACGGTTAATCACTGTATTCTTCCCGCGCCGTATGGCGCGGGTTTTCCCCGTTTTAGCGAGACTTTTGTTACATGCAGGAATCCCTGACTATTCAGCCTATTGCCCGCGTTGACGGCACCATCAATCTCCCTGGTTCCAAAAGCGTTTCCAACCGCGCACTATTGCTTGCCGCACTGGCTCACGGCACCACGATACTGACCAATTTGCTTGACAGCGACGACGTGCGCCACATGCTTACAGCGCTCAAGGAGTTGGGTGTGGACTACCGGTTATCTGCTGACAAAACGCGCTGTGAAGTGACCGGCGTGGGCGGGGCGCTTACGGCCAGCGGCGAGCCAGAGCTGTTTCTTGGCAATGCGGGTACGGCAATGCGCCCGCTGGCCGCAGCGCTGTGCCTTGGCCACAACACAATAGTGCTCACCGGTGAACCCCGTATGAAAGAGCGCCCCATTGGTCACCTGGTGGATGCGCTTCGTCAGGGCGGTGCGCAGATTGAGTATCTTGAGCAGGAAAATTATCCGCCGTTGCGCCTGCGCGGTGGCTTTCGCGGCGGCAATGTTGAGGTGGACGGTAGCGTTTCCAGCCAGTTCCTGACGGCGCTTTTAATGACCGCGCCGCTCGCAGCGCAGGACACCATTATTACTATCAAAGGCGAGCTGGTATCGAAGCCATACATTGATATCACGCTGCACCTGATGAAACGCTTTGGTGTGGAAGTCGAAAACCACGCATACCAGCGTTTCGTGGTACGCGCTAATCAGCAGTACCGTTCACCCGGTGATTATCTGGTGGAAGGTGATGCTTCGTCGGCATCCTATTTCCTCGCAGCAGGGGCCATTAAAGGTGGCACGGTGAAAGTTACTGGCATTGGTCGCAACAGCGTGCAGGGCGATATTCGCTTTGCCGATGTGCTGGAGAAAATGGGCGCGACCATAACCTGGGGTGACGATTTTATTGCCTGTACCCGCGGTGAGCTGAATGCTATTGATATGGATATGAAC
>JALAGK010000304.1 GCA_022712475.1 Enterobacteriaceae bacterium | reverse complement strand
GGTAAGTAGAGTTCAGCCGTACCGCACTACCCAGTTCAGCTATCATCGGTACGTCAGGATTCCCCCGGTCTTTTGGCAGGTGGCGTCTAACGGACCGCCAGGTTATTTTAGTTACACGGACTTTATAAAAATCATAAGGTACCAGCGCCTTACGTCTAAACAACTTCATGTGCTCTCCTTAGCCAGCTCTTCAAAACCCTGCCATTCCTTCAGACTGTCGGGGAAAATACGTGGGATATCGTCCTCATCCGGTGGAATCTTGCGCCATAACATTTGTGCCAAAAAATCCTGGATTTCGTTTCGGCTCCTGCTTACCAGATATATACCCGAGCCAATAACCAACAATGCTGCAACGAGAATTCCCCACGGCCCAAAGATTCGAGCTAGTAACACATACCTTAAAACTCCAGATCTGGCCAACAATGTCCATAATGCAATTTGTTCTGTAAATAGACTACTGGTAGCTACCGACAACTGTACGACCGCAAGCCCATTAATTACATGAGCAATACCGATACCATAATTACCTTCACTTAAATTTTTCCAAGCCTCATAGCCCTCTAGTCCGGCATACATTATTCCACCAAAAAAACACAGTCCGGACCAAATTGTATAACCCGATACCTTCATAATCAGGCCCGCAGTGGCAGTAACAAGGACACCTGCACGCAGTGCTACTACCCCTTTAGCCACCAAATTAAGCCCATCCATCAGCGCCCCAAAAGCCATCGCCGCATTCGCGCTCAGCCGTGCCCAACCGTTCGCCGACCCTGGCCAGCCGTCTTTTGCTAACCCATTAAATAACGCCCAACTCTGGAAAGCGGCCGAGAACGAGGTGCCGGCAAATTTAAAACTGTTGTGGGAAATATCAGCGATAAGCGTACTGCCCACCGTTTTACTCTCCGCGACGGTTAGCTGACTTCTGAAGTTCCTTGGGAAGACGTGATCGAGCACGTCCTGCTCTGTCAGGAGAATTTTTTTAACGTATTGGAGTTTTTGATGGTCCGGCATGGCTTTAATTTTAGCGGCTTCATCAAGGTCGATTAAAACCGGGAGATAAGTTTTAACACTGGCCCCTTCCGGTATTTCACGAAATACCGGCGCCATCGATTTATATAGCGCATTATAAAGGCGGGAGCCTGATTTGGTGCTCATGTCTATATAGCCGCCAGCCGCCTTCGTCAGTGCTTTAACATAAGGCTGCAGACGCATGTGCACTTCCACACGCTCAAATCGTTTACCCTGCGCGACCAGCATCACAATACCCGAACGCACCATCTGATTTTTCATCATGGCGTCGGTAGTTTCTTCCACAAAAGTGAAGAAAAGAACGTTAAGTTTTTCCAGCCCCACACGCACCGCGGCCAGATGCACACCGCTGATGGTTTTTACCACATCACCCAGCCGGTCCCAGCCAATGGACGCAACCCAATCATGATGGGGTTTATTTAGCTCCTCGGTACTTTTTTTCACCCATTCGTCATTGTTAAAATAGACCGAGCGCAGCAGATAATTTTTTTTATCGTCCTCCCAGTTTTCCTTTTCAGGCTGCAGCTTTAGTTTTTCGCGAAAGAAATTAATGACCCCCAGCTTATCCTGCATTCCGTTCAGGCAATCGAACACTGTTTGCATATACCTTATGCCGCTCGGCACGTTGCTGCTGTCGAAGTGTTGCACAAAATAATTTTGCATCACCTCACTTTTCAGCCAGCCGAGGTAAGTACGGGTCATGGGCACAATAATGCGCTGGTCATATACGTTGAGCCGATCTTTTAGCCGTTTCCTGAATGCCTGCTGCTGAGTGCGGTCAATATATTTTTCATATTTCTGCCACTCCTGATTCACTCTGTCATGCAGCGTATTTTCAAGATTGCGATGCGTCTGGTCTGCGAGTTCCGGAAATGGAATCGCCGGAACCGCGAAGCCTACAGCCGCCTGCTGTGCAAACAGACCATTGCGCAACCCTTCTTCCATCTGTGTAAATTGCTGATCAAAATCGATACTAAACCGCGCCCGCATGCTCATCTCAAGGCCAGTCAACATGGCATCCAGCGCCATGCCACGCTGAAAATCATTATTTTTTTCAAACGCGTGAGAGATTCGATGGCGCGACAACGCTGAGATTTCCATTGCGACAGCAACGGGATCAGACAGCACCAGTATCGCTCCGTTGCCAGCACTGAGCGCTTCGCAAACGTCCACCGTGGCCTGTGCCACTCCTTCTTCAATCTCTTTCAGAGCAAACGGCGTACTCAAACTCATCGCACACTTTTTCGCACCAGCGCTATATTCTGCAACGGTATTAACAAGATTATGGACAGGCACAGCCTGCTGGCCCTGGTGCGTATCCAGCCAGGCCTGCATATCAAATTTCTGCATATAAAGGCTGCGCCAGGTAGCGTCTTCATGCTGTTTACGCACCGCAGGCGTCCAGCATTCTTCGGACCAGCTAAACCAGAACACGCCATTAGGCAGACCCTGAGGCCTTACCGGGAGTGTGATAAGGGACACCGTTGCTTGCCGCGACGCACTGTTTACGCAGGGCTTCAGATCGCCTGCTTCCATTGCAGGAGTAGGTATTCCGTCCTCGGGCAGAGGGAAAAAGTTTCCGCTCTCTGTCACGTGATAATTTATCCACTGCCGCCGCGCTTCATCCCAGATATTGACGTATCCTTTGCGCAGCAAGCGTAGCGTGTAATCCATTTCTCCATCCGGGGTGACAGGAACGCTGATATCGGCAGGCAGATGGGGAAGCGAGTCTGTGCTTCCCATGATTGCAGGACGCACCAGAAGCAAGGGCAACCCCCGGCGCTGGCAATATTTACAGCTTTCTTTACAGGCCATCCTTTTTCCTTATGCTTGAAATCCGTAACAACAATAAGCACTGCCTGAACAACACTGGTGAGGGTCGATAATAACGAACAACAGAATATGACGTTAACCGCCTGGATAGCAGTTAAGAAG
>JALAGK010000303.1 GCA_022712475.1 Enterobacteriaceae bacterium | reverse complement strand
GTCCGGTGGTGGAAACCGAAGGAGAGTGGCTGAAGGCCCACAAGCGCTATCCGTTTGAGGTACAGAGTCTGCCCAGCGCCTCCTTCAATCTGATTCAGCAGGTCGGCAGGCTGATTCGCAGCCACGCCTGTTGGGGCGAAGTGGTGATTTACGATAAGCGCCTGCTAACGAAAAGCTACGGCCAGCGGCTGCTGGCGGCGCTGCCGGTTTTTCCGGTGCTTCAGCCGCCCGCGCCGGAGATTGACAGCAAGATGCTGGAAAAACCGGCTGTTACCGGAGCCCGGGGGCGAAAGAGTCGTTCAGGTCGGAGCGGGCGCGTTAAACTGAATAACAAGACCCAAAAGAGGAGCTAGCTGGTGGATTACCGCAAAATAATTAAAGAGATTGGGCGCGGTAAAAATCACGCCCGGGATCTCGACTTCGATACCGCGCGTGGCCTGTACAGCCATATGCTGGATGGCAAGGTGTCTGAACTGGAGCTGGGCGGCATCCTGATTGCGCTGCGTATAAAAGGCGAAGGCGAAGCGGAACTGCGCGGTTTTTATGATGCGGTGCGCCAGCGAACCCTGACGCTGACTCCGCCTGCAGGCAGACCGATGCCGGTGGTGATTCCGACCTATAACGGCGCCCGCCGTCAGGCGAATCTGACGCCGCTGCTGGCGCTGTTGCTTAGCCGGATGGGCTTTCCTGTGGTGGTGCACGGCGTGAGTGAAGATCCGACCCGGGTTATCTCGGCCACTATCTTCGAGCTGCTGGGCATTGCGCCTACGCTACATGCCGGTCAGGCCCAGGCAAAACTGGAATCCAGCGAACCCTTGTTTATGCCGGTGGACGCCCTGTGCCCGCCGCTGGCCGGGCAGCTCCAGTTGCGCTGGCGACTGGGGGTGCGAAGCAGCGCCCATACTCTGGCAAAGCTCATCTCACCGTTTGGCGAAGACCAGGCGTTGCGCCTGTCCAGCGTTTCGCATCCGGAGTATGTCACCCGGGTGGCGCAGTTCTTTAACCAGACAGGAGGACGGGCACTGCTGATGCACGGCACGGAAGGCGAAGTGTACGCGAATCCTCAGCGTTGCCCGCAAATCAGCCTGGTGGCGGAGCAGAATGTGCAGGTGCTGTGCGAACGTCAGGATGAGGCGCAACAGGATATCGCGCTGCCTGGTGATAAAGATGCGGAAATCACAGCCCGCTGGATTCAGCGCTGCGTGGCGGGCGAGGAGCCGGTACCGGCCTCTATTAAGCAGCAGCTGGCCTGCTGTCTGGTGGCCAGCGGCGAGCAGGTTGATATGGCTGCGGCGCTGGCGCAGGTGAATCGGTTGTTTGGGTAAACGGGCTCTGTTTCAGGGGCAAAGTGGCGGAATATGGTGATGCGGTGGGCGGTTCCGTTCACCGGTTCCGAAACTGACATAAGAGAAATCACCTTAAAGTGAACGGAATCTTCTCCAGCGCAACATATTCATCCGAAAGTAAACAAAAAAAAGCCCGCCAGTGGCCGGCGGGCAAGGGATAACATCAGGGTTCCCGTCATATTTCGGGATCAGAACAAGGGGCCGGGAGAGGGATCCCGGCTGAGGGTTACTTGTAGATCACCGCGGTGCCGTGCAGCAGATTTTCGCCGGAGGCAGAGGTGATTTTATAGGCGCTGGCGCCCTGGGCATCGGCTTTGGCAGCCAGCTGATCTTCCAGTTGGGTCAGGGTGTAGGCGCCAGAGGCGGAAACAACGCCGATCTTCTGGCCGTGCTGGTCATTATCAGTGACCGGCTGGGCGGCGAAGGCGCCGAAGGACAGAGTAGATAGCACAATTGCAGCAACAGTATATTTAATGTTTTTCATGGTCATATCTCGCAGGTTATTCTGTAAAAAATCTTTCGTTCCGTTTATGTGATCATTATCACGGTATTTTTACAGAGATAAAACCTGGAAGAATTGATGTTGTTGTTCTAAAAAATTGACTGTCCATTAATTTATTGATTTTTAAATGTTATTTTGTGGTTTTGTCTGCTGCGTCACCAAAAACGTTATCAAGAGTATGGAAAAGGCACATTTGGTCACACCGGATTCGCCAGAGGCCAGGTAGGGATAGCGCCCCGCCCGCAGAAGGCCGGGGACGCTGCCAGACGCGCCGGTAGCGGCGCTTATTTATAGATGGTGGCGGTGCCATGCATCTGATTATTGCCGCCAGCCGAGGTGATAACGTAGCCCGTCGCTCCCTCTTCACGGGCCTTTTCGGCAAGTTTGTCTTCCAGATCGCCCAGATGGGTGGCACCGCTGGCTGAAACCGTGCCGGCTGGGCGGAGTTGGCTGGTTTCCGGGTTGGTGAGCGGCGTTGCCGCAAAGCTTGCGGGAACACAGACAATGAAGGTGATAACGGCAGAAAAGAGCGATAGTTTTTTCATGATCACATCCTCACGACAGGTCTCAGGAGTGGTTAAAAATTAACCGCCGTGAGGTAAAGTGTAGTCCGCCGTAGACTGTGATATAGCGCAAAAAATGACTTTTCACTGGTCGACATTTACTGACAAAAGTTGACCGATAAAAATTGGTTAACGCTATGATTTTGCAGGTCTTGCATCGGGGCGTATCAAATCGAAACGCTGCTCATCGCTAATGCTGTAGTATGCGCTCGGTCCTCCGGCGCGCAGTACCGGCTGGGCTTTTGCGGTCTGATAAATTCCCTGCTCCAGTAGCCGCCTGTCGATATGAACGGCCACCACTTCGCCCAGCACCAGCCAGGTGTCCGTGGGTTCGCCGTCGGCGGAGGTTAACTGCCAGTGCTGAGACAGGCGACACTCAAAATTCACCGGACTTTCCGCTACCCGCGGCGCTTTGACCTGCTTTCCTGCCAGCGGCGTCAGCCCGGCCCGGGCGAATTCGTCCTCACCGTGCGGCAGCGTGGCGGAGGTTTCATTCATCTGTTCTGCCAGAGGGCGGGTAGTCAGGTTCCAGACAAACTCACCGGTTTCCAGAATATTGCGCAGGCTGTCTTTATAGCCGCTACTGGCGAAGCCGATAATCGGTGGACGGTAGTTAAAGCAGTTAAAAAAGCTGTAGGGGGCAAGGTTGTGCTGTCCTTTGCTGTCCTGAGTGGCTATCCAGCCGATAGGCCGCGGGCCGATAATTGCATTGAGGGGATCGTGGGGCAGGCCATGGCCCGCTGCAGGCTCATAATAGTAGTAGTTGTCAGACATTGGTTTTCCCGTTAATGGCGATTTTTGTTCCCTGATAGTGTATCGCAACGGCGCCGATATTATTTACCTGTGAGCCGACAACGGGTATCTTACGCGCCCACACAGGAGAATGCCCATGACCAGCCAGCCCGCCAACCGCGCCGGGTTACACCCGCGTAATCGTCACCAGTCACGCTATGATTTTCCCGCGCTCATTGCTGCCTGCCCGGCGCTGGAGGCCTTTGTCCGTACCAGCCCTCGCGGCGAACCGACCATCGATTTTGCCGACCCTCTGGCGGTCAGGGCGCTGAATCAGGCACTGTTGGCCAGCTTCTATCAGATAATCCACTGGGATATTCCGCAAGGCTTTCTGTGCCCGCCGGTGCCGGGGCGCGCTGACTATCTGCATCACCTGGCGGATCTACTGGCGGAGGATAACCAGGGCACGGTCCCGACTCAGGCCGATATTCTGGATATCGGTACTGGCGCCAACTGCATTTATCCGTTGATTGGCCAGTATGAGTACGGCTGGCGCTTTACTGGCAGCGAGGTTAACCCGGACGCGCTACGCAGCGCTGCAGCTATCGTGGCTGCGAATCCGGGTCTGAACCGCCGTATCCGGCTACGCCGTCAGAAGCAGGACGACGCCATTTTTCGGGGGATTATCCACGCGAATGAGCGCTACGCTGCGACAATGTGTAATCCGCCGTTTCACGATTCGGCCGCCTCAGCCCAGGCGGGCAGCGAACGCAAGCGACGCAACCTGGGGCTCGGCGAGCAAGGAAACGCCCTGAACTTTGGCGGGCAGCCGAAAGAGCTGTGGTGCGAAGGCGGCGAAGTACGTTTTATTCAGCAGATGATTGATGAGAGCAGGGCGTTTGCCCGCCAGGTGGGATGGTTCACCACCCTGGTGTCACGCGGCGAGCACCTGCCGGAAATCTATCGGGCGCTTCAAGGTGCCGGTGCGGTACGGGTAGTGAAAAAGAACATGGCTCAGGGCCAGAAGCAGAGCCGTTTTATCGGCTGGAGCTTTAGCGAGAAACGGCCCCGCTAAGGGGCCGTTATTGGCGGTCAGGAGACGTGCTGCAGGAACTCCTGCAGCCGCTGACCGGGTGGGTTTTCAATCAACTCACGCGGATTGCCGTCGGCGGCTATCCGCCCCTTATCGATAAAGATCAATCGTGAGGCGACCTGTCTGGCAAAGCCTATTTCATGGGTGACAATCACCATAGTCATCCCTTCTTCGGCCAGATCCTGCATCACCTTCAGCACCTCGTGGCGTAGTTCCGGGTCCAGCGCCGAGGTGGGCTCATCAAACAGCATCATTTTGGGTTTCACCGCCAGCGCTCTGGCAATGGCGACCCGTTGCTGCTGGCCACCCGAAAGTTCGGAAGGATAGTGAGCGGCGCGGTCCGCCAGCCCGACTTTATCCAGCAGCGCTTTGGCCTGCTTTTCGGCATCGGCCTTGCGGGTGCCGCGTACCCGAACCGGACCGAACATCACATTCTCCAGTGCCGTCATCTGGGGAAACAGGTAGAACTGCTGGAACACCATGCCCGCCTCCTGGCGAATCAGGCGCTCGTCCACTTTCGGGTCGTTGACCTTCATACCATCGACAATCAGGTCGCCAGAGGTGACCTCCTCCAGCTTGTTAATACAGCGCAGCAGGGTCGACTTACCGGAGCCGGAAGGGCCGATTATCACCACCACTTCGCCCTGCTGAATGTGTAGATCGATATTGTGCAGCACCTGGGTTGGCCCAAAGTGTTTGGAAACGTTATTAAACTCAATCACAGGATCTTCATCCTTCTTTCGAGGCGACGCAGAACAAAGCTCAGCACCAGGGTGATAATCAGATAGATAACCGCGACGGCGCTCCAGATTTCCAGCGCCCGGAAGTTACCGGCGATAATCTCCTGCCCCTGGCGGGTCAGTTCCGCTACGCCTATCACGATAAACAGCGAGGTATCTTTGATGCTGATAATCCACTGGTTACCCAGCGGCGGCAGCATGCGGCGCAGGGCCAGCGGCAGAATCACGTAGCGAATGGTATCGCGGCGTGAAAGGCCCAGCGCCAGGCCCGCTTCGCGAAAGCCTTTATGGATAGAGAGCACGGCACCGCGGGTAATTTCAGCAATATAGGCGCCCGAGTTAATCATGATGGTGACTACTGCGGCGGTGAAGGGATCGATACGCAGATCCGAAAAGGCCATCGGCAGGGCAAAGTAGATAAACATGACCTGCACCACGATGGGGGTGCCGCGAATGAGTTCAATAAATGCCAGGGCAAGATGATTCAGGATCCAGCCGCCAAAGCTGCGGGCGAAACCGGCGATAAGACCGATAACCAGTCCGCCCAGCAGGCCGAGTACCGAGATCCAAAGCGTCATTTTTGCGCCTTCCAGCAGCAGCGGTATCGCAGGCCAGATGGCGCTCCAGTCAAACTCCATGATGATTTCCTGTCGCAAACAAAGCAGAAGTGGGCAGGGGGCGAGTTACCCCCTCACCGTGAAGATTATTCCGGATCTTTGCCGAACCACTTTTTATAGATTTGGTCGTAAGTACCATTTTCACGCAGGGTTTTCAGCGCGCCGTTGACCTTGTCACGCAGTTCGCTGCCTTTCGGGAAGGCGATGCCATACTGTTGGGCTTCCAGCGAATTGCCCACCGCTTTGAACTTGCCCTGACCGGCGGTCTTAATAAAGTAGAGGATGTTTGGCGTGTCGTGCAGCACCGCGTCGGCGCGATTGGTGCCCAGCTCCATATAGGCATTGTCGATGTTCGGGAACTGGCGCAGATCTTTGGTCTTAATGTTTTGCTTTGCGTAATCCACCGAACCCGTACCGCTCTTCACGGCCAGTACCTTACCGTCGAGATCTTTAACGCTCTTCACCTCGTCGTTATTAGCCCTGACCATCACTAACAGACCGCTCTTGTAGTAGCCGTCGGAGAAGTCGATGGCGCGTTTGCGCTCGTCGGTAATAGTGATACCCGCCAGCGCGAGATCGACATTACGGGTTTGCAGCGCCGGAATAATACCGCTGAAATCCATGGGCTTCAGGGTGTAGTCCAGTTTGAGCTCTTTGGCGATGGCGGCCCAGAGGTCAATGTCAAACCCAACGTACTGATTTCCTTTCTTAAATTCAAAGGGAACAAAGGCGGTATCGGTCGCCACGATCAATTTTTTTTCTGCTGCCTGAGCCGAAACGGCGAAAGCGAGGGTGAGTGCAGCCAGAGAACACTTCAAAACAGACTTCATAGCTCTTCCTTTTGTTATGCCCGGCGAACGAACCGGGTCGGACTAAACGCAGTATGAAAAATTCATGCCATGGTTTCTAACTGACTGAATTTATTGATGGTTAAAAGCGAGTTGTGCACCAGTGTGCAAACAATAATCTGATATTGCACCGGATTGGGGCGCCTTTGCCCATTCGGTTAGCACTACTCTATTTAGCGTAAAATCCACAGGAGGAACAATCGCATGATAACAATTGTGTGAAGCATTTATTGCAATAATTTAACTTTTGCGGAGGAGAGCGAAGGAGGGAATGCACTCTGATAGTGCGCCCCCTAAAGGAGGAGGCGCAACAGGGGGGACTTATTCGAGGTTGGCTTCAATGAACCACAGGAATTTATCCAGATCGCGGGAAGCCGCGGTAAAGATATCTGCGGTGTCTTCATCTTTGGCTTCGCTAATGGCTTTACGTACGTCGTTAGCAACGACGGCATAGCGGTCAGCCAGCTCTTTCAGGTGTTCCTGAACGGTATGAATATCGAGCGGGTAGCTTTTCAGCGGTGTGTTGCTGTTGATCACCTGAGCGGTGCCCAGTGCAACGCCGCCTAACTGCACGGCACGTTCGGCCATGGTGTCCATATGCTCGTTCAGCGCATCACGGAAACCATCCAGCATTTCGTGTACGGCAATGAAGTTAGCACCGCGCATATTCCAGTGAGCCTGTTTGGTGATGAGCGCCAGATCGATGAACTGAACAACCTGACGGTTCAGCAGCTCAACGGTCTCTTTTTTCTCGCCATCAGCCACATCATTGCGGGTGTAAAGCAGCTCAGAAGATTTTGTTTTCACCAGTTTAGCGGTACTCATGATTTCATGTCCTCTTGATGTTTATGTCCCAAAAAACTTCGGAAATAAGTATAGCACCGCTTTTTTACCCTGCTGGTTGCGAAATTGCCTATTAGTTAAATAG
>JALAGK010000302.1 GCA_022712475.1 Enterobacteriaceae bacterium | reverse complement strand
TGCCCGCGCCTGGTCCAGCAGGTCCCGGCTCGAGCGAATACTTTCAACGGCAGGAACCGCGCCTGTTGCTGCTGGCAACACGGCTGCAGGCCCGCCGCCTTGTGGCGCAACGGCATCCGCGCCCCCTGCCCGTGCCAGGCGCGCTTCCAGCGCCGAACTTAGCGCGCCCAGTTCCGGACGCGATGCGTCAGGCCAACTTTCAAGCGCGGTTTCAATACCCACCAGTGCCGCCAGCACACGTTCAAAAGCAGGTCGGTCCACTTCCGGATAGAGCAACAGGCTGTCCAGAACCTTTGCCCCTGCAAGCCATTCCAGCGCCAGTTTGCGGCTGTTCGGACGTGCCGGCAGTAGCGTTTCGCCATAGCGCTCCAGTAACCCAAGCAACAACGCCAGCCCTTCTGCCAGCCCCTCTTCACCGTCCTGGTGCAGACGAGCCCAGGCGTAGTAGGTTGCCACACGCACGTCTTTGGCACGTGTTGTCAATAGTGATTCGGCAAGCTGACAGATAAGCGCCGTATCAATGCCTGACAGGCGATTGACCTCTTCACGCATACGCTGGAAGTCGTCATCGTAACCGGGATCTTCACCCGCTGGCTGCTCTGATGTTATCGGCAACAGCCATTTATCCCACAACGCCGTTTGATCGCTGGCCAGCGACACCGCACGCTCCTGGCCTTCGCTAAAAAAGCGCTGGCACAGCATCGCCAATGTACCGTTCATACCCTTACCTCCTGGCCCGACAAGCAACGATGGCGCTCACACGAAGCGCCATATACCGATACCTTCACGTTAATCAACAAACTCCAGCACGATCCCGCTCTCGTCTTCCCAGCTCAGGCGCAACGTGGTATTTCTCAGCGCGTCGCGCTGGCGAGAGAGAAGTTGTTGACCCAGAACCGGCAGAATTTGCTGGTTGAGAAGACTGTCAATATTGCGCGCGCCGGTATCCGGCAGCAGGCAGGCATTCACCAGCGCATCGTACAGACTGTCGCTAAAGTCTGTGCGCATGGCGTAGTGGCGCTGTAGACGTTTACCCACCTGGGCAAGTTTCATTTCAACAATGGTGCGCATGGCGCTGGCATCCAGAGGTCGGTAAATCACTGACTGGAAACGAGCCAGTAAGGCAGGCTGAAAATGGTCACGTAATACCGGGCGCAGCAATTCATGTAGCTCAGCGTCGGTGGCTGCGGGTTTCTCTTCAAGCAACTGCATCAAACCATCACTGCCAAGATTTGATGTCATCACAATGACCGTGTTGCGAAAATCGATTTCACGCCCTTCGCCGTCACGCATAAAACCCCTGTCAAACACCTGGTAGAACACGTTCATCACATCGCGATGCGCTTTCTCAACCTCATCAAGCAGTACAATGCTGTACGGGCGCTTGCGAACGGCTTCAGTCAGCACACCACCCTGTCCGTAACCGACATACCCGGGAGGAGAGCCTTTCAACTGAGATACGGTGTGGGCTTCCTGATATTCAGACAGGTTAATGGTAATCAGCGATTTTTCACCACCATACAGCGTGTCAGCCAGCGCCAGCGCCGTTTCTGTTTTTCCGACACCGCTTGGCCCCACCAGCAGAAACACGCCCTGTGGACCTGACTCTGGCGTAAGGCCGGTGTAAGAGGCTCGCAGACGCTGTGCGATAGCCGTGAGCGCAGCCGGTTGACCAACAACACGCTGCTCCAGTTCCAGTTCAAGGTTGAGCAGCTCGCTTTGTTCGTCTTTAAGCAGTGAAGACAGTGGAACGCCTGTCCAGTCAGCCACCACGGTTGCCACCGTGCGGGCATCAACATCGAGCATCAGCGAAGGCGAAATCCCCTGCAACGCAACCAACTCATAGCTAAGGTCTTTCAACTGCTGGCTTTGAGGTTCGCTCTGGCGTAGTGCCAGGATTTTCTGCGCGAGCACCTTTTCCTGCTGATACTTTGCCTGCAGCGTTTCCAGCTCAATATTCAGTTCATGCCGTCTGTCAGAGATATCGGCCAGACGTTCTTCGCCTGGTGGAATGATAAACTGGCTGTCTTCTTCAATAGCCTGTTGTTCCATGATCAGTGCATCCAGCTGTGCCTGGGTGCCGGTCAGAGAGGAAGGCCGTGTATCAAGACTCATGCGTACTCTTGCCGCCGCCGTGTCGAGTATGTCTACAGCCTTATCCGGCAATTGACGACCGGTGAGATATCGACGTGACAACGTCACCGCTGCCTTCACGGCAGCATCCGTTATGTGCACACCGTGGTGGCTGGCGTAGCGCGATTTCAGGCCGCGCAGCATCAGACAAGCAACATCGTCGCTGGGTTCGTCCACCTTCACCATCTGGAAGCGGCGTTCCAGTGCAGCATCGCGCTCAAAGTACTGCTTGTACTCGCTCCAGGTAGTCGCCGCGATGGTACGTAACTCACCGCGTGCCAGAGCAGGTTTTAACAGGTTAGCCGCGTCAGCACCGCCGGCCTGGTTGCCAGCGCCGATAATGGTATGAGCTTCGTCAATAAACAACAAAATCGGCTTCTCTGACTGCTGTACCGCAGCGATAACGTTCTTCAGGCGCTGTTCAAACTCCCCCTTCACACCGGCACCTGCCTGTAGTAACCCCAAATCCAGCGTTCTAACCGCTACCGGCTTTAAGCTTTCCGGTACATCACCGGCAACAATACGCAGTGCCAGCCCTTCAACCAGCGCCGTTTTACCTACACCTGGCTCACCCACCAGAATTGGATTGTTCTTGCGCCGACGTGAGAGGATGTCCACCATCTGGCGAATTTCATTGTCGCGACCAAATACCGGGTCGATTTCCTGAGCGCGCGCCCTGGCAGTGATATCGAGCGTGAATTTATCCAAAGCCCCCTGCAGTACGGCAGATAGTCCCTGTCCTGTAGATGATATGGCATCTTCTGAGACGGGCGCTTCAGGGCCAGTCGCAAGCGGCATCTCTTCTTCTTGCTGTACTTGCTCGCGTTCGTCCGACGTACTGTCAAGCAGCGGTCGCAAACGCTCCAGGTGGGTCCGACTCAGACTCAGAAGCGGCCACAAACCGTCGCAGGCCAGCAGTGACGGCTCATCGACCAGAGCAGTCAGCAGATGATGGCTGCGAATGCAGGTATCATTTTCTTCCAGTGACGCAACGAGCCAGGCCTGGCGAATGAGTTGCATCAGCGACGAAGAAAGCTGTGGCCGGCTGCGGACCGAACGCGGGAGCTTTTCCAGCCATTCCAGCAATGCCTGCCACAGCCCGTCCATATCCCAGTCATAGCGACGAGCCAGCACGGTGATATCGCCCTCGCCCTGCTCAAGTAACTTGAGTAACCAGTGTTCAACGCGAATTTCAGCATGGGCACGCGTCTGGCATAAAGAGGCTGCGGCCTCCAGAGCGCTCGCGCAGAAAGGGTTAAGCCGACGTAGTAAAACTGCCTGATTTTCCATAATGTTTCTCTTTCCAGTTCTGCGTTTCTGGCGCGATATTGTGTGCAACCATACACTTGCTTAAAGGGGTTTGTGCTTTATCCGTATCCGGCATTTTTGTTAAGCGCATGAGTCACTTAACAAAAAAGGCGAAAAAAAAGCAGACGCCAGGCGTCTGCTTTTAAAATTAACATCAGGCAGTAACACGCTCATTCCAGGAGTCAGAATGAATGATGTTGCCGTCTTTGTAAGTCCAGGTGATTTTCTCGTAGCGCAGCTCCACCTCTTCCAGGTGGTTGTGCTTCTCTTTTGCCGGATCTTTCACGTCGTACATCACCGGCGCGACTTTTACGACCTTGACGTTTTCCAGCTTGGTATTGAAGTACTCAACTTCCTGCCCGGCATCGTCAATTTTGTACCACTTAAATTCGGCCGCTTTCAGGGTCTGCCCAGTTGTCACCGCTTTGTAAAGATAAGGGCTTGAAGCATCAATCTCTTTAGTGAATTTGAACGGCGTGTGTACACGGGTACCGGTCAGCTTACCGGTATTGTTATCCGTCGGAATGTATAGGTTGTGCTGCTGCGCAACCACTTCGATGCTGCCTTCGCGATCTTTCACATCGACAGAACCTTTGATATCCGCTCCGCCGTCATCCTTGAGCCAAAGGTAAACAGGAATAGCCATTTAATTCTCCTTGATTAACGTTGAGTCTTCACCTTCTGTTGGTGAAGTGGATTCAGTCCTGTCCTGACAGGCATCCGCCTGCGGCACAAGGCTGATTTCGACACGGCGGTTAAGCTTGCGCCCTTCCGGCGTGTCGTTGGATTCAACAGGTCGGCTCGCACCATACCCTCGAACCGCAAAACACCCTGGCGAAACATCGCTGGTCGCCAGCATCCAGTCACGTACTGCTTCAGCACGCTTGAGTGAGAGCTGCTGGTTTGTCTTTGCATCCCCGGTATTGTCCGTGTGCCCTGATACCACAATCAGCCAGCCCGGACGCGCTTTAATATTCATCAGCGCTTCCACGAGAATTTTGGTTGAACCTTCAATCAGTTTTGCTTTACCTGTATCGAACAACGCCATACTGTCCAGACTTACGGTGTCAGGCGCTGCCTGCACAATAACCGGAACGGGCGGTGGTGGAGGTGCCCAGCTATTGACCGCGGTACGAATAAGCGGCAGCAATCGTCCCCCCTGGAACATCCCCATTGAATAACGTACCGGGGCCCCCTCGCGCTGCCATTCGTCCAAAAGTAACGCATCAGCACGTAACCGATTTTGTGCCAGCAACTTAGGTTGCGCCGGCTCGCCTTTAAGGCGCTCATAAAGCTGAAGATGATCGCTGACGTTTTGAATCAGACGTTGGTTATTGATGTAAGAAGCCAGCATCGCCAGTACCAGGAACACCCCCAATAACAGCCCAGCCAGACCGCACTGGCGCTCAACACGACTCAGGCCAGAACGCACGGGCAGTACCGATAACAGAGGGTCCGGAAACGGCAGTTCACCCTCTTTGTTTTCATTAAGAGGAACCAGCGATGTGATATTTGCCACATTACGCTGCCAGTCGTTATTGGCACGCGCGGCAAATGGCGAGAGATGCCATATCCACAGGCAAGGGAAAATCGGCTTCGCGTCACTACCTGCCGCACTAAATACAGAGAATATGCGTGACTCTGCCCAGGCGACGGCACCGTTGAGCCACAGCGTCTGGCTTAAACGCGACTGGCGAGAAATAGGCTGAGCGCCCCAGTCACTCAGAGGGATACCTACTTTGCTGTCGCGCCATATTTGCATCTCGTCATTACCTGCAAGACGCGTAAACCAACGAGCATCGCTGGCGTAATCCGCATCAGGTGGGTTGACATAACAGCAGCCCCAGACGGGCAATTCACCTGGCAGCCAGTGGCGGCAGAGCGAAATCGCGCGACGCCATGCATGCATTTGCTGCATGAACGCTTCGCCATCCTTATGGTGCTCTGGCGCCACGGTCATCATGACTGAAACTCGCCAGATAAGCCCCGGGCGAGCCACAGATAAACGCTGCGCCATAAGCACCAAATGTTCCGGTTCAGGAATACGCAAATACCAACCCTGCTGGGCCTCACGGACATTCAGTTCACGAAACAAAATGTCATTGTCGCCACAGGCCAGCACAATGGCTCCCTGATACGACTCTGGCGGCAGACTTGCATCGTCAAATTCTGATGCCGCCTCCTGCAGCTTGCGTGCGCGTCGCCAGCGCCAGAAAATCCAGCTACCAGCGAGAACGATAACCAACGCTGTCAGCGTCCACTGAGAGCCCCTTGATAACGGCCAGAACCCCCAGAAAAGCAACAGCGCCAGCGTCGCGCTAAAAACCCCCGGCCATACCTGGCTGAGTATTCGCATTTACGCCATCCCTGTAAGTTGTGATACCAGGCCCTGCAATGTTGTTGAAAGAAAAAACCACAGTGCCGCCAGCGCGACAGCACCGCTAATCCAGCCAAACCACCAGCGCCCCCGACCGGTTCCTGCACTTGTTGATGCGGCAATGACC
>JALAGK010000301.1 GCA_022712475.1 Enterobacteriaceae bacterium | reverse complement strand
ATATAAGGCTGCCATCATGCCGAAAGTAGGGATGCAACCAATACGTCGCCGTCAGCTGATTGACGCCACGCTGAACGCCATTAACGAAGTAGGAATGCACGATGCCACTATCGCGCAAATCGCCCGCCGGGCGGGGGTCTCGGCCGGGATCATCAGCCACTACTTTCGTGATAAAAACGGGCTGCTGGAAGCGACGATGCGTGATGTTACCGCCCAGCTGCGCCATGCCGTTTTGAGCCGTCTGAAAAGGCTACCGGATGCCAGCCCTGAGGCACGGTTGCGTGCGATTGTCGATGGCAACTTTGATGACAGCCAAATCCACAGCGCGGCCACCAAGGCGTGGCTGGCTTTCTGGGCCAGCAGCATGCACCAGCCTGGACTTGGGCGCTTACAGCAAATAAGCCACCGGCGTCTGCTTTCCACACTGGTGTTTGAATTTCGCCGCTCGTTACCGCATGCGCAAGCGCGCCTTGCGGGCTACGGCCTGGTCGCCATGATTGACGGCCTGTGGCTGCGCGCCGCCTTGAGTGGCGAACCTTTTAACCTTGAGGCCGCCCGAACGCTGACGACGCAGTTTATTCGCCAGCAACTCACACAGGCCCACAGCAACTGACAGGAGAACCTATGTCTCGCCCTGAACAACGACAAATCTGGATTGACGGTCACTACGTAGCAAGCCGCAGCGGCGCTACCTTTGAGACCATCAACCCGGCAAACGGCCAGGTTCTGGCACAGGTTCATGAAGCAGGTGAAGCAGAAGTAGAACAGGCGGTGCAGGCCGCTCAGCGTGCACAAAAAGTCTGGGCTGCGATGCCTGCAATGGCGCGCTCGCGCATTTTGCGCCGCGCAGTGGACATTCTGCGCGAACGTAACGACGAGCTGGCGGCGCTGGAGACGCTGGATACCGGCAAACCGTTCAGCGAAACCGCAAGCGTGGATATCGCTACCGGTGCGGATGTACTGGAATACTACGCGGGGCTCATTCCTGTGCTGGAGGGCCAACAGATCCCGCTGCGTGACACCTCTTTTGTTTACACCCGCCGCGAGCCGTTGGGCGTGGTAGCGGGAATCGGTGCCTGGAACTACCCAATTCAAATAGCGCTGTGGAAATCCGCGCCGGCGCTGGCGGCGGGTAATGCCATGATCTTCAAGCCCAGCGAAGTGACACCACTTACCGCGCTTAAACTGGCTGAAATTTATCAGCAAGCGGGCCTGCCGGATGGGCTGTTTAACGTGTTGCCAGGGCGTGGGGCAGTTACTGGCCAGCTACTGACGGAACACCCAGGCATAGCCAAAGTGTCGTTTACCGGCGGCGTGGCCAGCGGTAAGAAAGTGATGGCAAACGCGGCAGGCTCCACGCTCAAAGAAGTGACGATGGAGCTGGGCGGTAAATCTCCGCTGGTTATTTTTGACGATGCCGACCTCGATATGGCAGCCGACATCGCCATGATGGCCAACTTCTATAGCTCCGGTCAGGTGTGTACTAACGGTACGCGTGTGTTTATTCCGGCGGCACTGAAAACGGCGTTTGAAGAGAAAGTGCTGGCGCGCATGGCGCGTATTCAGGCGGGCAATCTGATGGCGCCTGAGACCAATTTTGGTCCGCTGGTGAGTTTCCCCCATCGCGACAACGTACTGCGTTACATCCAGACCGGGCTTGATGAAGGTGCGCGCCTGTTGTGTGGCGGCGACGTACTTCAAGGTGAGGGTTTTGACCAGGGCGCGTGGGTGGCACCGACCGTGTTCACTGACTGTCGCGACGACATGACCATCGTACGTGAAGAGATTTTTGGTCCGGTAATGTCAATTCTGAGCTACGAGCGTGAAGACGAGGTCATTGCGCGTGCCAACGCCACTGACTACGGTCTGGCAGCAGGCGTGGTGACGCGCGACCTGAACCGGGCGCATCGCGTCATTCATCAGCTTGAAGCCGGGATATGCTGGATAAACACCTGGGGAGAATCCCCGGCAGAAATGCCGGTTGGCGGCTACAAGCATTCCGGCATTGGCCGTGAGAACGGCATCATGACGCTGCAAAACTACACCCGCGTTAAATCCATCCAGGTCGAGATGGCTACGTTTCAGTCTGTATTTTGATAAGTGAACCTGAGGAACGACGAATGGAATTTGATTACATCATCATTGGAGCCGGCTCCGCAGGTAATGTCCTGGCAACACGCTTAACGGAAGACCGCGACACCACCGTACTGCTGCTTGAAGCCGGTGGCCCCGATTACCGTCTGGATTTTCGCACCCAGATGCCTGCCGCGCTGGCCTTTCCGCTCCAGGGCAAGCGCTATAACTGGGCTTATGAAACCGACCCGGAGCCGCATATGAATAACCGGCGCATGGAATGCGGGCGTGGCAAGGGGCTGGGCGGCTCCTCGTTAATTAACGGCATGTGCTACATCCGTGGTAACGCGATGGATCTCGATAACTGGGCCAGCCAGCCAGGGCTTGAAGACTGGCGCTACGCTGACTGTCTGCCGTATTACCGCAAGGCAGAAAGTCGCGATACTGGCGAGAACGAGTATCACGGTGGCGACGGTCCTGTGTCGGTTACCACGCCGAAACCGGGTAACAATCCGTTGTTTGAGGCGATGATCGAGGCGGGCGTTCAGGCCGGTTTCCCGCGTACTGACGATTTGAACGGTTACCAGCAGGAAGGTTTTGGCCCCATGGACCGCACCGGGACGCCGTCCGGACGGCGTGCCAGCACCGCACGCGGCTACCTGGACCAGGCAAAAGGGCGGCCAAACCTTACCATCGTGACGCATGCTACGACCGATCGCATTATTTTTGACGGTAAACGCGCGGTGGGTGTGGAATATCTTGAGGGTGATAGCACCATCCCTTCTTCAGCGATGGCAATGCGAGAAGTGTTGCTATGCGCAGGCGCGATTGCGTCGCCGCAGATTTTGCAGCGCTCCGGCGTGGGGCCAGCTGATTTGCTGAAAAGCTTCGATATTCCGGTTGTGCACGACCTGCCGGGCGTAGGGCAGAACTTGCAGGATCACCTTGAGATGTACCTGCAATATGAATGCAAAGAGCCGGTCTCGCTCTATCCGGCATTACAGTGGTGGAACCAGCCGAAGATTGGCGCCGAGTGGCTGTTTGGCGGCACGGGCGTGGGGGCCAGCAACCAGTTTGAGGCAGGCGGCTTTATCCGCAGTCGTAAAGAATTTAGCTGGCCGAATATTCAGTACCATTTCCTGCCGGTGGCGATTAATTACAACGGTTCGAACGCGGTGAAAGAACACGGTTTTCAGTGCCATGTTGGCTCCATGCGTTCACCAAGCCGGGGCCGGGTAGAGATTACCTCACGCGACCCGCACCAGCATCCGAGCATTTTGTTTAATTACATGTCCTGCGAACAGGACTGGCAGGAGTTCCGCGATGCCATTCGCATCACGCGTGAAATTATGAAACAGCCAGCACTGGATATGTATCGCGGTCGCGAAATCAGCCCTGGTGAAGACTGCCGTACCGATGCACAGCTTGATGAGTTTGTGCGTAACCACGCCGAAACCGCGTTCCACCCGTGTGGCACCTGTAAAATGGGTAGCGACGAGATGGCAGTAGTGGACGGACAGGGGCGCGTGCACGGCCTTGAGGGATTGCGTGTGGTGGATGCCTCTGTCATGCCGCAAATCATCACCGGCAACCTGAATGCCACGACTATTATGATTGGCGAGAAAATTGCCGATCGTATTCGTGGCCGTGAGCCGCTGGCGCCGAGTAAAGCAACGTATTACATAGCAGGCGATGCGCCAGTGCGTAAAACACCAAAGCGGATGTTTGCGTAAGCGAAAATACGCGCGCCGGGCATCAACCCGGCGCGTTGTTATTAAATCAACCCATCCACCTCACCTAAATCCAGGGTAAAGCGATGGGAGTAGTTATAATCATAAATAACTTCATCCAGCGTCATTTTTTCAAATCCTTTTTGCCAGTCTCCTTTCAGGACTATTTCAATCGTCCCGATAAAATCCACCTTGCCCGTGCGTTTCACTGTGCCAATTAATGTTGCGTCATCTAACCAGTCGTTTTCAGTTGGGTAAATATCAATCCGTATTTTTGCCACTAGTTCAGCCTGAACCGGTACAGAGAGCGTGCAGCCTGCGGCATTTATATCAATGATATTGATATTTCCTTGAGGGATGTGCAGGGAGTGGAGGGTGACGGATGAGACCGTTTCATTATAATAAAACGCCGTGGAGGCTTTAACATCGGGGCTGAAGTCGGTAATTGCGCGAGCAAAGTGGCGTTCAACGTTCTGATAAAACGCTGAGTTGCAATCGAATAACTGAGAAGAAATCTGGCTGATAAAATTCTCATACTCACCGGACTGGCGCTGAATATGGTCAAGCAATTCCGGTAGAAGCATGCATTCGAGCAAGTCGGAACTATCGCAAAATGCCTGCCAGCCCGCATCTGCTGACGCAATATACACTTTTTTTTCCCACTGCGTAGCGAACGACTCCAGCGTTTTGAGAGCAATCGCATCCTTGAATTCATTACGCTTCTTGCCGGTAGGTTCAAAGGGCGGTTTGGCATCAAAATAGAGATCCAGTATCTGGCCGGTTTGTATCAGCTCATCGGTTTTAAGTACCGTGCCGTTGCACTTTTGCAAATATTCATCCGTACGCTTTTTCGCTACAGCCACAAAATCGTGGGCGTTTTTAAACGATGTCGTCATTTTTTGCGCAACACTCTCATCGTCAGCAAAATAGCTTGCTGCCAGCGACAAATCTTTAGCCAAAGACTTATGGATTTTCTCCATTTCTTTCGCCATGTGCTGAATGATTTCCCGGTATACCACCTCGGCCAGGACCAGCCTTACGCCACGGTGAGATAATTCAGCGAGTCGCTGATATAAATGATGCTGCAAATTAAACCGTTGGTTTTGCAGGATGCAGGTATCCAGAGAGACGACGGTGTGGTTATTAT
>JALAGK010000300.1 GCA_022712475.1 Enterobacteriaceae bacterium | reverse complement strand
GCTGCCACTGATACGAGAACACGCCGCGTGGCGGGAAGACGCAAGCCGCACGGTAGTAGCGGGACAGAGCTTTGGCGGGCTGGCGGCGCTGTATGCGGTACTCAATTGGCCACAGCGCTTTGGCTGTGCGCTCCGCCAGTCGGCCTCCTGCTGGTGGCCGAACCGCGCAGGTGGCGACACGCCCGGCAGGCTTGAAGAGTTGGTGTCATTAGGGCGAATTGGCAGAGAACCGGTCAAAATTTTTATGGAGGCAGGCATTCGCGAGCCTCTTATTTTCCGTGCGCATCAGCGTCTGGTGCCTTTACTACAGCAAACACAGCAGCAGCTTTTCTGGCGCCAGGTGGAAGGCGGACACGACGCACTATGCTGGCGTGGCGGGTTGATTGATGGCCTGACCGCGCTCTGGGCTGATAGGTCGGCACCGCCAGCGACGTACATTCGACAGGAGTAAGGCATGGATTACAGCAATCCCTTCGACAATCCGCAGGGGCAATTTCTTATTCTGGTGAACGACCTGACGCAGTACAGCCTGTGGCCCGCACACTGCGCGTTGCCTGTGGGCTGGCAGGCAGTGTCCGGGCCGCAGAGCCAGAGCGCGTGCTATCAGTGGCTTGAAACGCACTGGCAGAACATCCAGCCCACACATTTTGTTTCTGACCGTTTGCAGTGAGGTGTGTGGTGAGTGATTCAACGGTGAGGGTTTCCGTGACGACCCGGACAGAACTGCCGCTGGTAGCGGCACAGCCTGGTATCTGGATGGCCGATAAGCTGTCGGCGCAGGCAAATGCATGGAGCGTTGCACACTACGTGGAGCTTAACGGCGAAGTAGATATTGCCCGCCTTTCACAGGCTATTGTGGCAGGCATGCACGAAGCAGATACGCTGCGCATGCGCTTTACCGAGCGCGAAGATGGCGTACCGGTACAATGGGTAGACGAGACGTTTACCTTCAGCGCACCGCAAATCCATGACCTTTGCGCGATGGCAGATCCGCTTGAGGCAGCACACGCGCGTATGCGCCAGGATCTCAGCCAGGACTTGCGTATGAGCAGCGGCAAGCCGCTCTACCACCACGAACTGCTGCGCATTGGCGAAAATCGCTGGTACTGGTATCAGCGCTATCACCACATGGTGGTGGATGGTTTTAGCTTTACCGCCATTACGCGGCGTATTGCCGCGCTCTACACCGCACTGTGTAAGGGTAAGCCACCGGAGCCCACGCCGTTTATTCCTTTTAGCGAAGTGGTTGAGGAATATGCCCGTTATCAGCAAGCGCCGACCTGGCAGCGCGACGCCGAATTCTGGCGTCAGCAGGCGCGCGAGCTGCCGTCACCAGGGTCCCTGTCTGATAAGCCGCTGAGCGGCCAGGGGGCGACGACTCACATTTTGCGCCAGAAGCTCGTTTTTGACCGTAATGACTTTCGCCGCCTGGTAGAGCACGGTCAACAGCAGCAGCTTTCGGGGGCCGATATGGCACTGGCGCTGGTGTCTGTGTGGCTGGGTCGCCTGACCAACCGTACCGAATATGCCGCGGGTTTTATTTTTATGCGCCGTATTGGTTCTGTCGCGTTGTGCGCCACCGGGCCTGTGCTCAACGTGCTGCCGTGGGCGGTACGCATTCCGGCGCAGGCCACACTCACCGAGCTTGCAGCCCTCCAGGCTCAGCAGATGAAAAAACTGCGCCGCCACCAACGTTATGACGCCGAGCAGGTGCAGCGCGACATGGGGCGCGTGGCCGATGGCGAGCCGCTGTACGGTCCGGTTATCAACCTTAAGATGTTTGACTATCGACTGGATTTTAACGGCATAGACGGTGTCACTCACCAGCTGGCCTCCGGGCCGGTGCGTGATCTTGAAATCGCACTGTATCTCGACGAGCAAGGCGGGCTGGCGATGGAAGTGCTCGCCAATAATGAGCGCTACAACGCTGATATGTTGGCCAGGCATCTGGGTCGCCTGCCGCACTTGCTCAAACAGTTTGCCGATGCGCCAACGCTGGCGTGTCAGCAGGCTGATTTACTGTATGCTGACGAACTTGCGTTGATTAATAACGTTAATGCCACCAACGTGGCGCTGGCAGCGCAAACGTTAAGCGACATCATTGCCGCCCAGGCGCAGCAAACGCCGGATGCCCCGGCGCTGGCGGACGAAAACTGGCAGTTCAGTTACCGCGAAATGCGCGGACAGGTAGTGCTACTCGCTCAGCAGCTTAAGGCGCGCGGCGTCAAGCCGGGAGACATTGTTGCCGTGGCGCTGCCGCGCTCGGTATTCCTGTCGCTGGCGTTACAGGCAATTGTCGAAATCGGTGCCGCCTGGCTGCCGCTTGATACCGGTTACCCTGACGACCGGCTACGCATGATGCTTGAAGATGCCGCACCGCCGCTGATTATCACGACCGACCAGCAGTTAACCCGCTTTGCTGATATCCCGAATCTGGCAGCGTTGTGCCTGAGCAAACCGCTTCGCGGCACGGTTGTGAATGGGGTAGAAAGCCTTTCGCGCCCGCAGCACACGGCGTATGTGATTTTCACCTCCGGATCTACCGGGCGGCCGAAGGGCGTGATGGTGAGTCAACAGGCCATCGTCAACCGCTTGCTGTGGATGCAGGACCATTACCCTATGGGGACAGGTGACGTGGTGTTGCAGAAAACGCCTAGTAGCTTTGATGTGTCGGTGTGGGAATTCTTCTGGCCGTTAATGGTGGGCGCACGTCTGGTTATGGCGCCACCGGAGGCCCACCGCGATCCGCAGGCGCTGCAACAGTTGTTCCGTGACTGGAAAGTGACGACCACGCACTTTGTGCCGTCAATGCTGGCGGCGTTTGTCGCCTCGCTGACCGATGATCAGGCGACGGCCAGCTGCGCAAGTCTTGAGCGCGTATTCTGCAGTGGCGAGGCATTGCCTGCCGAGCTATGTCGTCAGTGGGAGCAACTCACCAGTGCGCCGCTGCACAATCTTTACGGGCCGACCGAAGCGGCGGTGGATGTGAGCTGGTATCCGGCTTTTGGTGAGCACCTGGCTGGCGTGCGTGGCAGCAGCGTGCCGATTGGCTGGCCGGTATGGAATACTGGGCTGCGCATTCTTGATAGCGCGATGCAGCCGGTGCCGATGGGTGTGGCGGGCGATCTGTATCTTACCGGCATTCAGCTGGCGCAGGGCTATCTGCGGCGCCCGGATCTGACGGCCAGCCGCTTTATTGCCGATCCTTTCGCGCCGGGCGAGCGCATGTACCGTACCGGCGACGTCGCACGCTGGCTTGATAACGGCGCGGTGGAATACCTGGGCCGCAGCGACGATCAGCTTAAGATCCGCGGTCAGCGCATTGAACTTGGCGAGATTGACCGCGTGATGCAGGGACTGCCGGATGTGGCACAGGCAGTCGCGGTTGCCTGTGTACTGAACCAAAACGCCGCCAGCGGCGGCGATGCGCGTCAGTTGGTGGGCTATCTGGTGTCTGCTTCTGGCGGGGCGCTGGATATCGCAGCAATGCGCGAGAGCCTGCTTGAGCAGATGCCGCCGCACATCGTGCCTGTAGCGTTGATG
>JALAGK010000299.1 GCA_022712475.1 Enterobacteriaceae bacterium | reverse complement strand
GCCTCGGCGGCTTTGGCTTCTTCAGCGACTTTTGCGGCCTCGGCGACTTTTGCTTCTTCAGCGGCTTTTGCGGCCTCGGCGGCTTTGGCTGCTTCAGTGGCTTTTGCGGCCTCGGCGGCTTTGGTTGCTTCAGCAGCTTTAGCCGCCTCAATCGCTTTAGCCTCTTCGGCAATTTTTGCTGCTTCAGCAGACATTGCCAGCGGCTGGCCGAGTTTGGTAACAGAGAGGCCTTGCAGGTGTTCAACCAGCTTCACGCTGCCTGGAGCAAACAGGTTGATAACGGTAGAACCCAGTTTGAAGCGGCCCATTTCCTGGCCCTTAAGCAGAGCAACGCTGCCTTCGCTTTCACCGGCAGGCCAGGTCCAGCGTTTGATAATGCCTTCACGCGGTGGTGTCGCCGTGCCTGCCCAAACGGTTTCAATGCTGCCCACAATGGTTGCGCCCACCAGAATTTGCGCCATTGGGCCAAACTCGGTGTCGAACAAACAAATCACACGTTCGTTGCGCGCAAACAGGTTCGGCACGTTCTGTGCCGTTAAATGGTTTACGGAGAACAGGTCACCTGGCACGTAAATCATTTCACGCAGGATACCGTTGCACGGCATATGTACGCGGTGATAGTCACGTGGAGAGAGATAGGTCGTGGCGAAATAGCCATCGCGGAACAGCTCGGCCATCTGGTAGTTACCGGCGAGCAGCGCTTCCAGCGTGTAGTTGTGGCCTTTGGCCTGCAAGATTTTATCCTGCTCGATAGCGCCAAGCTGGCTGATAACGCCGTCTGCGGGCATCACCAGGATAGCTGGATCGGTATCGATAGGACGCACGTCTTCGCGCAGCGGGCGCACAAAGAAATCGTTAAAAGTGCGGTAGCTGGCAGTGTCCGGCTTTTGCGCCTCTTTCATATCGACGTTGTAGAACTTCACAAACAGGTCGATAACCAGTTTCGTTAGCCATCCGGCGCGTTTACTTGCCCCCCAACCTGCCAGGCGAGTGAGCCACAGCTTGGGCAGAATGTATTGAAGCGAAAGCTTGATATTATTTAACAAGGTAGCCTCCAGGCCAGTATTGTTGCCAGTCCTTGCCCGGTCGTAGAAGTACCGGACATTGCTAAATCAGGCGAAGGTATAGCGAAAAATATACGTCAGTCGCCTGTTTCAGAGAAATTTTTGCGTGTCTTCACTTGCGACATGCTTTCCAGAATTCGATGATAATTTTCAAATCGCGTTTGCGCGATCTCACCGCGCTCGACGGCCTCACGAATCGCGCAGCCTGGGTCGGTATCGTGGCGGCAGTCGCGGTATTTGCAGTGGCCTAAATAGTCATGGAATTCGACAAAGCCGTGGGTGATTTGTTCCGGCTCAAGGTGCCACAGACCAAATTCACGCACGCCGGGTGAGTCGATAACGTCGCCGCCAGCGGGGAAATGATAAAGACGTGCTGCCGTGGTGGTGTGCTGACCCAACCCTGAGACGTCTGAGACATTGTTGGTCACGATCTGCGTTTCTTCCAGACCCAGTAGCGTGTTCAGCAGGCTGGATTTGCCTACGCCAGACTGGCCGGCAAAAATGCTGATGCGCCCGGTAAGTGCCTCTTCAAGCGGCTTAAGCCCATCGTGGCGGTAGCTTGAGACCATCAGCACCCGGTAGCCAATACGGCGGTAGATATCCATTTGCTGTTCAACGAAAGCCCGGCTGGCATCATCCAGTAAATCAATCTTATTGAGCACAATCAGCGGCTCAACACCCAGCGTTTCGCAGGCGACCAGATAACGGTCAATAATGTTAAGCGACAGCTCAGGCAGGATGGCCGAGACGATAATAATCTGGTCAATGTTGGCGGCAATGGGTTTTACACCATCGTAGTAATCCGGGCGGGTCAACACCGAACGGCGTTCATGCACGGCTTCGACAATGCCTTTAACCAGCGTGCCTTCTGCGGCCTGTTTGCCTGGCCGCCATACGACGCGATCGCCTGTCACCAGCGAACGAATGGTGCGGCGGATGTTGCAGCGGTGCACCACATTATCAGCGGCCTCCACGTCGGCGTGCATGCCAAAGCGGCTGATAACCGTGCCTTCCTGCGGTTCGTCGAACAGGCTGTCATCGACATCGGCTTTTTCGGGCTGTTTAAGCCTGCGTGCGTGATTGGCGTTCACGCGACGCTGTTGGCCCTTCGAAAGTCTGTTTTTGCTCAATCGCTTTGGCTCCTGGTCGCTCCGGACAGACAAAACCTCTATGATACACGCTATTTTATACGAAATAACCCATCAGCAACGATGGGGCCGTTGTGAAATGGGTGGAAATTCGCATGAGTGGAAATGAAAACAACCTGATCTGGATTGATTTGGAAATGACCGGGCTGGATCCCGAACGCGATAAGATTATCGAGATTGCTACGTTGGTCACCGATGAGAATCTGAATATTCTCGCTGAAGGGCCGGTGATGGCTGTGCATCAGTCCGCTGAACAGCTGGCGCTGATGGACGAGTGGAATGTACGTACTCACACCGGAAGTGGGCTGGTAGAGCGCGTTAAGGCGAGCCCGTTTGATGACCGTGCGGCCGAGCTTGCAACGATTGAATTTCTGAAAAAGTGGGTGCCGCAGGGGAAATCACCTATCTGTGGCAACAGCATCGGCCAGGACCGCCGTTTCCTGTTTAAGTACATGCCGGAGCTGGAGGCATACTTCCATTACCGCTATCTGGATGTCAGCACGCTCAAAGAGCTGGCGCGCCGCTGGAAGCCGGAAATTCTGCCTGGCTTTAAAAAGCAAAACACCCATCAGGCGCTTGATGACATTCGTGAGTCCGTAGCCGAGCTTGCGTACTACCGCGAGCACTTTATTGCGCTGTAAAGTACATGGCAGCCCGCGTGGTCTCGGGCTGCTGCTAAATTCAACATTCTGTCGAAGAAATCAGCAGTCGCGCAAAAAGCACAAAAAATTGTGTCTAAATGCCTTGCGGAGGGAATGAATTCTCGTATAATGCGCCTCCCGTACCGGTGCAGAAATTGCAGTGTTACGCAGAGCGGGAATAGCTCAGTTGGTAGAGCACAACCTTGCCAAGGTTGGGGTCGCGAGTTCGAGTCTCGTTTCCCGCTCCAAATCTCCTTTTTGTTTTCCTCCAGATATCCTTAATACCTCTGTGTAACGCGTGTCCCTACAGTGTTTTATCCAGGCTTAGTGCGCCAGAAAATTCAGGTCGATGGTGTCATTTTCTGTTTCAACAATCCCTTTCAAAATGGCCACCATACTTACCATGTCGTTGATATTTAAAAGCTCCACGGGGGAGTGCGAGTAGCGACGCGGAATAGTGAAGGACGCCTCGGGAATACCGTTGCCGGCGTAGGCATAGACGGAGGCATCGGTGGTTGAGAGAAAGCCCACCAGCGTTAACCACTGCACCGGCAATTGCAGAGCGTCGGACTGGTTTTCAATGGCTTTACGTATGGCCGGATGCACGCTACTAAAAATACCGTACTGATGAGCGCTATCACAGCCGTCTGCCAGCAATACCGCCGGGCCTTTACCGAGAGCAATGGGCAGTAAAGATTTATCAGGCTGATCCGGCGTGTCGCCAGAAGGTGCGGTATCCACGGCGATAACGTAATCAGGCTTAACCAGATGTCCCATTGGCCCGGCGCCGACCATTCCCACTTCTTCACGGCAGGTGGCTCCCACGACCAGCGTTCCGGCAAAATCACCGGCAGCACACTGCCTGAGCAGCTCGCAAATAACAGCACAGCCTGCGCGGTTGTCCATGGCGCGACCTGAGAGGTAGTCCCCGTTGCCCATTTCCGTTAGCGTATCGGCAAAGACTGCCCGGTCGCCAACGCGAATACCCAGCGCCTTAACCTCTTCTGCCGATTCACAGGCCACATCGATAT
>JALAGK010000298.1 GCA_022712475.1 Enterobacteriaceae bacterium | reverse complement strand
CTCAGTATCAACCTGAACCACTCCTTTTTGCAGTCGGCTCTGTACGGCTTTTCTGCGGCAGTCGGCTTCTCACTGGTAATGGTGCTGTTCGCTTCTATTCGCGAACGCCTTGCTGTCGCGGATGTTCCGGCACCTTTTAAAGGTAACGCCATTGCGCTTATTACCGCCGGTCTGATGTCGCTTGCCTTTATGGGGTTTAGCGGGCTGGTGAAATTCTGATGAACACAATAACGATTGCCGTTGCGGTACTCACGTTGCTCTCACTGCTGTTTGGCCTGTTACTGGGTTACGCATCACGCCGCTTTGCCGTCGAGGAAGACCCGATTGTCGATAAAATTGACGACCTGCTGCCCCAGAGTCAGTGCGGGCAGTGCGGCTATCCTGGCTGTCGGCCCTACGCCGAAGCGGTAGGCAATAATGGCGAGCGTATTAACCGCTGTGCTCCCGGCGGCGAAGCGGTGATGAATAAAATCGCAACCCTGTTAAACGTTGACCCTCAGCCTATTGGCGATGACGGTACTTCCGCTGAACCTGTGCGGATGTTGGCCGTTATTGATGAAGCTAACTGTATTGGTTGCACTAAATGCATCCAGGCTTGTCCAGTTGACGCCATCGTTGGCGCGACGCGCGCGATGCACACCGTGGTCAGCGATTTATGCACCGGCTGCAATCTGTGCGTCGCCCCCTGCCCTACGCAGTGCATTGAACTGCGCCCTGTCGCGCAAACCCCCGACACCTGGAAGTGGGATTTGCAGGCCATTCCCGTGCGCGTAATCACGACGGAACAACATGCTTAAGATATTTTCCGCGTTCAGAAAAGAGAAACTCTGGGACTTTCATGGGGGCATCCATCCCCCGGAAATGAAAGCTCAGTCCAGCGGCACGCCGCTGCGCCAGGTCCCTCTTCCAACCCGCTTTATTCTGCCGCTCAAGCAACATCTCGGTTTTGAGGGTGAACCGTGCGTGAGCGTGGGTGAACATGTGCTGCGCGGTCAACCGCTGACCCGTGGCAGCGGAAGAATGCTGCCCGTTCATGCCCCAACCTCCGGTACCGTCGTCGCTATTGAGCCCCACACTACCGCGCATCCTTCCGGACTGGCGGAGCTCTGTGCGGTTATTGACGCCGATGGTGAAGACCGCTGGTTCGATCGCGAACGCATGGAGGACTATCGCTGCCAAAGCCGCGAGGCATTGATTGAGCGTATCCACCAGTACGGCGTGGCGGGACTGGGCGGCGCAGGCTTCCCTACCGGCGTGAAGCTTCGCGGCGGTGGCAGCAATATCACCACACTTATCATCAACGCCGCTGAATGCGAACCCTATATCACTGCGGACGACAGGCTGATGCAGGACTGCGCTGCGCAGATTATTGAAGGGATTCGCATACTGGCGCACATTCTCCAGCCCCGCGAAACGCTTATCGGTATTGAAGACAACAAGCCGCAGGCCATTTCGATGCTGCGTGCGGTACTGGCGGACTCTCACGATATTCGCCTGCGCGTCATTCCGACCAAATATCCTTCTGGCGGCGCAAAACAGCTCACACAAATTCTCACCGGCAAGCAGGTGCCGCACGGTGGTCGTTCGTCGGATATTGGCGTGCTGATGCAGAATGTCGGCACCGCTTATGCGATTAAACGAGCAGTCATCGACGGCGAGCCACTTACTGAGCGCGTGGTAACGCTAACCGGTGAATCGGTCGCACGCCCAGGCAACGTCTGGGCGCGTCTCGGTACACCAGTACGCCACCTGCTCGATTTTGCCGGTTTACGTCTTACAAAACAGCAGCTTGTCATTATGGGTGGTCCGCTGATGGGCTTTACCCTGCCATCGCTTGATGTGCCAGTGGTAAAAATTTCCAACTGCCTGTTAGCCCCTTCCGCCAGCGAAATGGGTGAAACGCCTGAAGAACAGGGCTGCATTCGTTGCAGTGCTTGCGCCGACGCCTGCCCGGCGGATCTACTACCGCAACAGCTCTACTGGTTCAGTAAGGGCCAGCAACACGATAAGGCAACGGCGCACAATCTGGCAGACTGCATTGAGTGCGGTGCCTGCGCCTGGGTTTGCCCAAGCAACATCCCGCTGGTGCAGTACTTCCGCCAGGAGAAGGCTGAGATCCGCGCCATTGATGACGAAACCCGCCGCGCCGCTGAAGCAAAAGAACGCTTTGAAGCCCGTCAGGCTCGTCTTGAGCGTGAAAAAGCCGCCCGTGCCAGCCGACATAAGCAGGCCGCTGCTCAACCCGGGGAGGCAGACAAAAACGCCATTGCCGCCGCGCTGGAACGCATTCGTACTAAAAAGGTAGACGCGACAGAAACCATTGAAATAGCGGCAGGTTCAAAACCAGACAACAGCGCGATGATAGCAGCGCGTGAAGCACGCAAAGCTGAAGCCAGAGCGCGTCAGGCTGAGAAGCTGCAACAAACGAAGCGTAGCGCTGAAACCCACGTTGACGCGCAAAACGATCCGCGAAAATCTGCAGTTGAAGCCGCCATTGCTCGCGCTAAGGCCCGTAAAGCCGTGCAGCAGGCTGATGGCAGTAGCGAAACTCCAGCGCAAAATGCCGACAATGCCGCGACATCATCGACAGAAGCAAACGCGCAGCCGGTAGACCCGCGCAAAGCCGCCGTTGAAGCCGCCATTGCTCGCGCGAAGGCGCG
>JALAGK010000297.1 GCA_022712475.1 Enterobacteriaceae bacterium | reverse complement strand
CCTGGAAACGGACCTGGTGTTGTTCTCAGCCGGTATTCGCCCGCGTGACGGGCTTGCCAGAGGGTGCGGGCTTGAGGTCGGGCCGCGAGGCGGCATTGTGATTGATGACCAGTGTCGCACGTCCGACGCCGCCGTGTATGCCATTGGCGAGTGCGCGCTATGGAACGGGCAGATTTTCGGCCTGGTTGCGCCTGGCTACCAGATGGCGCGCACGCTGGCAGAAACCCTGGCCGGGCGCGAGGCGGCCTTTAGCGGCGCTGACATGAGCACCAAACTGAAACTGCTGGGGGTTGAGGTGGCTTCAGTGGGGGATGCGCATGGTCGCACACCCGGCAGCCAGAGCTACAGCTGGGTGGATGGCCCGGCAGAAGTGTACAAAAAAATTGTGGTGTCACAGGACCGCAAACAGCTGCTGGGCGCGGTTCTCATTGGTGACAGCGCGCAATACAGCACGCTGTTGCAGATGATGCTCAACGGCATCCCGCTGCCAGCCAGCCCCGAAACGCTGATTTTGCCCGCCAGTGCCGGGGCACCGCCGCAGGCGCTGGGCATCGCCGCCTTGCCCGATAGCGCGCAAATTTGCTCCTGCCATAACGTTAGTAAAAGTGACATCTGTGATGCTGTGAAGAACAGCTGCACCGATATGGCGGCCGTTAAGGCTTGTACTAAAGCGGCGACCGGGTGCGGCGGCTGCGCGGCGCTGACCAAACAAGTGATGGAGTTTGCGCTGTCTGAGATGGGTGTCGAGGTGAAAAAAGACATCTGTGAACATTTTGCCTGGTCGCGTCAGCAACTCTATCACCTGGTACGCATGGAGAAGATTGAAATGTTTGATGAGCTTATCGAAAAGCACGGCCAGGGGAGCGGGTGTGAAATATGCAAACCTCTGGTCGGTTCCATTCTGGCCTCGTGCTGGAACGACTACCTGCTCAAACCACAGCATTTACCACTTCAGGACACCAACGACCGCTACTTTGCCAATATCCAGAAAGATGGCACGTACTCCGTGGTGCCGCGCGTACCGGCAGGAGAGATAACGCCAGACGGACTGATTGCCATAGGTCAGATTGCTAAACGTTACCAGCTTTACACCAAAATTACCGGAGGTCAGCGTATTGATCTGTTTGGCGCGCGCCTTGAGCAGTTGCCGGAAATTTGGCAGCAGCTGGTGGATGCCGGTTTTGAAACCGGTCATGCCTACGGAAAATCGCTGCGCACGGTGAAATCCTGTGTTGGCTCCAGCTGGTGCCGCTACGGTGTGCAGGACTCAACCTCGCTCGCGCTGCAACTGGAGCACCGTTATAAAGGGCTGCGCTCGCCCCATAAAATCAAAATGGCGGTGTCTGGCTGTACCCGCGAGTGTGCGGAAGCACAAAGCAAAGACGTGGGCGTGATCGCAACTGAAAAGGGCTGGAATCTCTACGTCTGTGGCAACGGCGGGATGAAACCGCGCCATGCGAACCTGCTGGCACAGGACCTGAGCACTGAAGCGTTAATCCGTACCGTGGATCGTTTTCTGATGTTTTACATCCGCACCGCGGACCGACTGCAACGCACCAGCACCTGGATGGACAATCTCGAAGGTGGCATGGAATACCTGCGCCAGGTGGTACTGAAAGACAGCCTGCATATCGCCGATGAGCTGGAGCGCGAAATGGAGGCGGTGGTGGCGACGTATCAGTGTGAATGGCAAACCACGCTGGCCTCTGCTGACCACCTGGCGTTGTTCAAACCGTTTGTTAACAGCGATGAGCCGGACGACGGCGTGATCATGGTGCCTGAACGCCAGCAGTGCCGGCCAGCTACCCATCAGGAACGCGTCTTGCTTGCCGCGCCCGCACGGGAAAAGCCACAGAACATGGGCTGGGTGGAGGTATGCGAACTCAGTGCCATTCCGGCGAATACGGGCATGGCAGCACGGCTTGCCAACGAGCAGATTGCGCTATTCCATCTGCCCGAAAACCCGCAACAGGTTTTTGCACTTAGCAATCAGGAGCCTGACAGCGACGCTAATGTGCTGGCGCGTGGGCTGGTGGGCGATGTACAGGGCGAGCCGGTAGTAATTTCACCGCTGTATAAACAGCGTTTTCACTTACAGGATGGGCGCAGCCTGGATAACCCGCAGTTTGCGTTACGTACCTGGCCGGTGAAAGTGGAACACGGGCGCGTTTGGGTGCAGATGCAGGCCCAGACCGCATCGCCGTCGAAAATTATTGAGACAGTCAGCCTATGAACATTTCGCCTGAGGGAGTGGCAACCACCTGTGCTTATTGCGGCGTGGGCTGCGGCGTGCGTATGCAGTTACAGGCTGACGGGATTACGATCAGTGGTGATAAGAACCACCCGGCGAACGCGGGGCGTTTGTGTGTTAAAGGCCATGCGCTGGGCGAAACGCTGGGGCTGGCGGGGCGCTTGCTGCACCCGGAAATTAACCACCAGCGCGTTAGCTGGCAGCAGGCGCTGGATGCGGTTGCGCAGGGCATACAGCGGGTTATTCGTGAGCACGGGCCACAGGCCGTCGCTTTTTACGGTTCAGGTCAGTTGCTGACGGAGGATTACTACGTTGCCAATAAGCTGATGAAGGGATTCATTGGCGCAGGCAACATGGACACTAACTCACGGCTGTGTATGGCTTCCGCGGTGGTCGGGTACAAGCGGGCATTCGGCGGCGATGCCGTGCCGTGTAATTATCAGGATCTGGAACTGGCGGACTGTGTTGTGCTGGTGGGTTCAAATACCGCCTGGGCGCACCCGGTGGTGTACCAGCGACTGGCAAAAGCGAAAGCAGAACGACCAGATATGCGGATAGTGGTTATCGATCCACGTAAGACGGCAACCTGTGATATTGCCGATCTACATCTGGCATTACGCCCGGGTAGTGATGCCGCGCTGTTCTGCGGTGCGCTGTACGCAATAGCGGCAGCGGGCAAACTCGATACCGACTTTTTACAACAGCATACGCAGGGCGCGCGCGAAACGTTACAGTCAGTGCAGGCATGGACGCCCGAAACAACCGCTGATTACTGCGGCTTGCCGCTGGAACAGTTACAGGCGTTTTATCAACTGCTGGCGCGTAGCCAACGTCTGGTGACGCTGTATTCCATGGGGGTTAACCAGTCCAGCTCTGGAGTGGATAAATGCAACGCCATCATCAACCTGCATCTGGCCACCGGGCAGATTGGACGCGAAGGCTGTGGACCTTTTTCGATAACCGGTCAGCCCAATGCGATGGGGGGGCGCGAAGTCGGGGGGCTTGCGAATCAACTGGCGGCGCATATGGGCTTCACGGCGCAAGACATCGATCGCGTCGGACGGTTCTGGAACAGTAAGACGGTGGCGCAATCTGCCGGGTTAAATGCTGTGGAGTTGTTCCGTGCCATCGAAACCGGGCAGGTGAAGGCCGTCTGGATTATGGGCACCAACCCGTTGGTATCACTGCCCGATACCGATCGCGTGCGTACAGGCCTTGCCCGCTGTCCGTTGGTTATTGTCTCCGACGTGATGCGTGACACCGACACCACTCAGATAGCACACATCCTGCTGCCCGCCCAGGGCTGGGGTGAGAAAAACGGCACGGTCACCAATTCCGAGCGCTGTATTTCCCGCCAGCGAGCGTTTTTATCCACGCCTGGTGAGGCAAAACCAGACTGGTGGATCCTCAGCCAGGTCGCACAGCGGCTGGGATTTGGAGCAAACTTCGCTTACGCACATCCGGCTGAAATTTTCTGTGAGCACGCTGCGCTCTCTGGTTTTGAGAACGGGGGGACGCGCGCATTTGATATCAGTGGGCTGGCGCAACTTTCCAGGGAGCAATGGGACGTCATGCGCCCGATACAGTGGCCAGTGACTGCCGCCTGCCCGCAGGGTACGCCGCGCCTGTTTACCGATAACACCTTTCTACACGCTGACGGCAAAGCACGATTGATTGCGGTTACGCCACGGCTACCCGTCAACCTACCTGGCGCGGCCTGGCCGTTGGTGATGAACACCGGACGCGTGCGCGACCAGTGGCATACCATGACGCGGACCGGTAAATCGGCGCGGTTGATGCAACATATCAGCGAGCCGTACTGCCAGTTTCACCCGGATGATGGGCCGGGTATTCAGGCAGGCGAACTGGTGCGCGTGAGTTCTTCACACGGTTGGTTGTTGCTGCGCGCCAGTCCCGATGTGCTTCAACCGCGTGGGAGCGTGTTTGTGCCTGTACACTGGAGCAGCCGCTTCAGCCAGCAGGCGCGGGTGAGTACGCTGGTGGCAGCGGTGACTGACCCGCTGTCTGGTCAACCAGAAAGCAAGCATATGCCCGTTAGCCTGCGCAAATGGAACGCCGCCTGGTATGCTGAACTGTTTGTGCGTGCAGAGGGTTATGCACCACCGGCAACCGCGTACTGGAGCCGGATTACGCAGCCGGGCGTGACGCATTTTACTCTGGCCGACTCGTCGCGACCGGACGACTGGATGGCGTGGCTCAATGACTATTACCCGATGGATGGCAAAATCTGCCAGTTTGCCTGCCAGGGGGATGATGCTTTCAGTCTGCTGGTCTGGGCACAGAGTGAATTGCAGTTGGCGTTTTATGCCCAGCCGGGGCCGCTTACGCTCATACGTCAGACAGTGGTATCTGCGTTTATGCACCCGCCACAAAACGCCCGCCAGCGCCTGGCATTACTGGCAGGACGCGCTGAAGGGGAGAAAACACCGGCAGGCGCGATGATTTGTAGCTGTTTTGGCGTGAGTGAAACGCAGATAGTGGACGCAGTGCGACTCGGATGCCGCAGCGCGCAGCAGCTTGGGTCAACCCTGAAATGCGGAACTAATTGCGGGTCCTGTATTCCTGAGTTGAAAAAAATTATTGCCGGGCAGATTGTTGTGCTGAACGGATAAGGGTTGTTACAGGTAATGTAACCCGCAATGGCAATTCACCAGGGTGCGGTGAAAGTACAGCACGTAAATGGTACGGTTAAAGGCTGAGCCTGTAGCAGGGTTAAAATGCAAAGGAATGTGCAATGAAAACAAAATACATGCTTATGGTCTGGTTATTACTTGCTCAGGTATTAAACACATGTTACGCAGCAACACCAGTACAGTGTTATGTGTATATGACTGAAATGGTCAGAAGCAGCAATTTCCCTTTTTCTGGATGGTCGGTTACCCCTGCGCAGGTAAATTTGGTTATTGATGAAGATAATAATGCAATAATTCGGGCGAAACTGGTTATTGATACCGAGGGGACTGGGACAATCGGCTGGGTGATTTTTGATAAACAAAGCCAACAGCTTTATAACACCACGCCCAATCTGGAGGTACCTGAGGCTCTCAAATTTAACCAGGAATATGCTAATGCCTGGCACTACTGTTTACTGGATGAGGTCGTTTATCAGGTCAGTAAGAAGGGACGGTTATATTTATACCATCTCGAAGAAGGTAAAATGTATAAAACCAGCACTTTTGTTATTAAGGGTGACTATCTGCAACTGCATGATAAAAAGAACGGCTACAGCTATATAAGCTACCAGACAAAATCAGGCAGTGAGATATATGGCTGGGTAACGTCTGAAAGCCTCAGGAAAGTAGATTTTAAAAATAGCGGGTAACGAGTTGGTGAGAGTCTGTCTTTTTTCTCATCACGGCCAGGTCCTGCTTAAATTGTATAGCGCGATATTCTATGTTCAGCACAGCATACAGAGTAAAAGAGCGATAGTATGCTGCCATGCGCTAAGTAGGACACCGTGTTCTGGTTCTCAAATAATGGGTATATGATGCCTGTTCCTGTCGTTGCTGTTTGACTGCATTGAGAGCAGGGGCAGCAACACTGGAATAATAGAAATATGGCCAGGAGCAGTACCTGTTACGCGGGTGGGAGATTTATGTTGTCTGAACCGTATTTAAGTTTACTATTGCGGCGTTGAATTCGAAGAATGAAGGGAATCATTATGATTAGACTATTTGTACTTTTCCTGCCCCTGCTAATACCTGCTTATGTGCATTGCACAGGTGTTGATGACCATCCGGTGAAAATTTCCGAATCTGAAACCTATTATATTATTAATAATTGTAATCAAATTATTGATATTAATG
>JALAGK010000296.1 GCA_022712475.1 Enterobacteriaceae bacterium | reverse complement strand
GGCAAAGGGCTGGTTATTCACCACGAGTCCTGTCGCAACATCCGTGGCTACCAGAAAGAGCCTGAGAAGTTCATGGCGGTGGAATGGGATAAAGAAACCGAGCAGGAGTTCATTACCGAAATCAAGGTGGATATGTTTAACCACCAGGGTGCGCTGGCAAACCTGACGGCCTCTATCAACACCGCAGGCTCCAACATTCAGAGCCTGAACACGGAAGAGAAGGACGGGCGCGTTTATACCGCCTTTATCCGCCTGACGGCGCGTGACCGCGTCCATCTGGCAAACATCATGCGCAAAATCCGCGTGATGCCGGATGTGATTAAAGTTACCCGCAACCGAAACTGATGATGAACCCGGCGCGCTATGCACGTATCTGTGAAATGCTGGCCCTGCGCCAGCCTGATTTAACAGTGTGCATGGAGCAGGTTCATAAGCCTCATAACATTTCAGCCATCATCCGCACAGCAGACGCCGTGGGGGTGCATGAGGTTCACGCTGTATGGCCCGCGGGCTGGGTACGCACGATGTATTCCGCCGCTGCGGGCAGCAATAGCTGGGTGAAGGTGAAAACGCACCCCGATATCCGCGATGCTGCCGCCCATTTCAAATCGCAGGGAATGCAAATCCTTGCCACCCACCTGTCCGACACCGCCGTTGATTTTCGTGAGATTGACTACACTCGTCCAACCTGCATTCTGATGGGGCAGGAGAAAACCGGTATTAGTCAGGAAGCGCTTGCGCTGGCAGACCAGGACATCATTATTCCGATGACAGGCATGGTGCAGTCACTGAACGTGTCTGTCGCCTCAGCGCTGATTTTGTATGAAGCACAGCGCCAGCGGCAAAACGTCGGTATGTACACCCGCAAAAACAGTATGCTGGCGCAAGAAGAACAGCAGCGCCTGCTGTTTGAAGGCGGCTATCCGGTGCTGGCGAAAGTGGCAAAGCGTAAAGGCCTGACCTATCCCCACGTGAATAGCTGCGGTGAGATAGAAGCTGATGCCGACTGGTGGGCCACCATGCAGGCGGCAGGGTAAAAAAGATGAAAGGCCGGCTACTGGATGCTATCCCGCTTACTGCTCTGACGGGCGTTGGCGCAAGCCAGAGCGAAAAACTTGCCAAAATAGGCCTGCATACCGTGCAGGATCTGTTGCTGCATCTCCCCCTGCGTTACGAAGACCGCACCCAGCTTTACCCGATTGGCGAGCTGCTGCCCGGCATTTACGCCACCGTTGAAGGCGAAGTCCTTAACTGCAATATCACCTTTGGTCGCCGCCGCATGCTGGTTTGCCAGATAAGCGACGGCAGCGGCATCCTCACTATGCGTTTTTTCAATTTCAACGCGGCGATGAAAAACAGTCTTGCGACGGGGCGGCGCGTGCTGGCCTACGGCGAAGCAAAGCGCGGGCAGCATGGCGCGGAGATGATTCATCCTGAATACCGTTTGCAGGGCGACCATGACACGCCTGCGCTACAGGAAACGTTGACGCCGGTTTACCCAACAACGGAAGGCGTGCGCCAGGCAACGCTGCGCAAGCTCACTGACCAGGCGCTGGATTTACTCGACAGTTGCGCCATTGCTGAACTGTTGCCACCTGAGTTGGCTCACGGGCTGATGAGCCTGCCTGAAGCGCTGCGCACGCTGCACCGTCCACCGCCGTCAATGAAACTCAGCGATCTGGAAAGTGGCCAGCACCCGGCACAACGCCGCCTGATTCTCGAAGAACTGCTGGCGCATAATCTGAGCATGCTGGCGCTGCGCGCCGGTGCCCAGCGCTATCATGCCCGCCCGCTTGCCGCACTGGATAACCTTAAAGACGGTCTACTGAAATCACTGCCTTTTAGCCCTACCGGTGCACAAAACCGTGTTGTTGCCGACATCGAACGCGATCTGGCTCTCAACATACCGATGATGCGGCTGGTGCAGGGCGATGTTGGCTCCGGTAAAACGCTGGTTGCGGCGCTGGCAGCACTGCGCGCCATCGCAAACGGCCAACAGGTGGCGCTGATGGCTCCGACGGAACTGCTGGCCGAGCAGCACGCTAACAACTTCCGCGCCTGGTTTGAACCGCTGGGTGTCGAAGTGGGCTGGCTTGCCGGTAAACAGAAAGGTAAAGCCCGCCAGGCGCAACAGGACGCTATCGCCAGCGGCCAGATTTCAATGGTGATAGGCACACACGCCATTTTCCAGGAACAGGTGCAGTTTCACGCGCTGGCGCTGGTCATTATTGATGAGCAGCACCGCTTCGGCGTTCACCAGCGTCTGGCGCTGTGGGAGAAAGGCCAGCAACAGGGATTTCACCCGCATCAGCTCATCATGACCGCCACACCTATTCCACGTACCCTGGCGATGACCGCCTATGCGGATCTGGATACTTCCGTGATTGATGAGCTGCCACCGGGCCGCACCCCCGTCACCACCGTAGCAATACCGGATACCCGGCGCGGCGATATTGTCGACCGCGTGCGCCACGCCTGTACGCAGGAAGGCCGCCAGGCCTACTGGGTGTGTACGTTGATTGAAGAGTCTGACCTGCTGGAAGCCCAGGCGGCGGAAGCCACATGGGAAGAGCTCAAGCTGGCATTGCCGGAGCTGAACGTTGGGCTGGTGCATGGGCGCATGAAACCGCAGGACAAACAGGCCGTCATGCAGGCATTTAAAAAGGGTGAACTGCATTTGCTGGTCGCAACCACCGTCATTGAGGTGGGTGTGGATGTCCCAAACGCCAGCCTGATGATAATCGAAAACCCGGAGCGGCTGGGACTGGCGCAGCTGCACCAGCTGCGCGGGCGTGTCGGGCGTGGTGCGGTTGCCTCGCACTGCGTACTGCTCTACAAATCCCCGCTTTCCGCCACTGCACAAAAGCGCCTGCAGGTGCTGCGCGACAGCAACGACGGCTTTGTGATTGCGCAAAAAGATCTGGAGATTCGCGGTCCTGGCGAGCTTCTCGGCACTCGCCAGACCGGCAACGCGGAATTTAAAGTCGCAGACTTGCTGCGCGACCAGGCGATGATCCCTGAAGTGCAGCGCGTGGCGCGCCATATTCACGAACGCTGGCCGCAGCAAGCGGCGGCGTTGATTGAGCGCTGGATGCCGGAAACCGAGCGCTACTCCAACGCCTGACAGGTTAGCTAAAAATCGGTAACAATAACCACACCTTTATTACCAGCGCATTGGTGATGTCCAGGAAGAACGCGCCTACCATCGGCACCACCAGAAACGCCATATGTGACGGTCCAAACCTGTCGGTGATGGCCTGCATATTGGCAATGGCGGTCGGTGTTGCGCCCAGTCCAAAACCGCAGTGGCCCGCAGCCAGCACCGCGGCATCATAATTTTTACCCATCACGCGCCAGGTGACAAAAATCGCGTACAGCGCCATAAACACCGCCTGGACGACCAGAATCGCCAGCATCGGCAGTGCCAGTGACGCCAGTTCCCACAAACGCAGACTCATCAGCGCCATCGCCAGAAACAGCGACAGACACACGTTACCCAGTACCGAAACGGCACGCTCAAACACGCGATAAAATCCGATAAAGGCCAGCAGATTGCTGAGAATAACGCCAATAAACAGTACGCAGACAAAGGTCGGAAGTTCAAATGCCGTACCTTGTAACAGCTGCGCCACGACGCGCCCGGCGGTCAGGCAAATGGCGATAAGCGCGATGGTTTCCACCATTACCAGGGACGTAATGTTGCGCTCAACGTTCGGCTTTTCGAACGCACTCGGCGCAAGGCTGTCTTCCGGTGCGCCCTGCGGACCCGCAGACCGCTTCACCAGATAGCGGGCAACCGGCCCGCCAATTAACCCACCGAGCACCAGCCCGAAGGTCGCACAAGCCATTGCCACTTCCGTTGCGCTCTCAAATCCGTAGCGTTCACTGAACACTTTACCCCAGGCCGCACCGGTTCCGTGGCCGCCAGAAAGGGTAATTGAGCCTGCCAGCAGCCCCATCAACGGGTCCATGCCCAACAGAGATGCCATGCCGATACCAATCGCGTTCTGTAATACCAGAAAGCCGACGACGACAATCAGAAAAACACCCAGCACTTTACCGCCTGCTCGCAGGCTCGCCAGGTTTGCGTTAAGCCCAATGGTGGCAAAAAAGGCCAGCATCAGCGGGTCACGCAGGGACATATCAAATTCGACAGACCACCCAAGACTGCGATTGAGCACCAGCAGCGCGAGCGCCACCAGCAGGCCACCCGCGACCGGTTCAGGAATTGTGTATTTTTTTAGCACCGGAATGCCCTGGACCATTTTGCGGCCCAAAAGCAGCACCAGCGTCGCGGCAACCAGGGTCGAGAGCGTGTCGAGATGAAACATGATTAAAAACTCCTTATGTGCGCAATTTTCATCCTGCGCCTGATATATCCAGCCTTATATTTTTATTCCGCAGTATCAAAACCTGAAACGATATCAAAAACCAGAAAAAAATCGCGAGAATTTTTGATATTGCTTACCAATACGTCGAAAACCGTCAGATGCAAACGTTTGCTTTCACGCCATACACTCCGATAAAATCAGCGTTTTTCCACCACGGGACGCTTCATAAGATGTCTGTTAACACCGCCGGCTCGCAGGACGCGCAGCCAACCACGCCCCCCGCTTCCAGCGAACTCATTTTCCGCCTTGAGGATCGCCCACCGCTGCCACAAACCTTTTTTGCCGCACTTCAGCATCTGCTGGCGATGTTTGTTGCCGTTATCACACCTGCACTACTGATTTGCCAGGCGCTTGGGCTGCCCGCGGAAGATACGC
>JALAGK010000005.1 GCA_022712475.1 Enterobacteriaceae bacterium | reverse complement strand
TCCTCAATCCCGAATTCGCCTTACACTTTCGGTTAAATGATAACAGATTGTTACAAGGAACATTGATGACAATGTTTCTCATCGGCTATGGATTTTCAGCGCTTTTATTAACACCTGTTTTAGAAAGTAAACTCCATTGCCGTCAGGCCTTGCTCATCAGCGTGATTTTCTGGGCGCTTATCTGCGCTTTATCACCCTTTCTCGGATCCTTGTTTGGCCTGTTGCTGGCACGACTGGCGCTTGGCGTAGCAGAAGGACCGTTGTTTTCACTCAAAACCCGCTATATCAACGATAATTTCGCACCACGCGAATTGGGTAAACCGAATGCAGTGAGCGCGCTGGGTGTGTCGCTGGGGCTGGCAGTAGGTTTTCCACTGGTCACCTGGCTTGTCAGCGCCTTTGGCTGGACCGGTTCTTTTCTGGCACTGGCGCTGATGAATATGCTGCTCGGCGGTGGGCTGGTGCTGGGTTTTATTCCGCGCAGTCCGCATCCACGCCCACTGAGCAGATTGCGATTTCGTTCCACGCTTATCTGCGCCTGGCGCACGCCGTTGCTGGGCTGGATGCTATTGATAGAAATCGCCACCCTGAGTTATCTGTGGGGAAACACCGCATGGCTGCCAGCCTGGCTACGTGACGAACACGGATATTCCCTGCATGCCACCGGCTGGCTGGCGGCAGTGCCGTTTCTGCTAAGCCTCGGTGCGAAATACCTCGGGGGCGTGTTGCTCGACCGGCTGCGCCCGGCACAGGCGCCTCTGCTTTTTGTGGCTGGCGGTGCCGCCACGGCCTGCGCCGTGACCGGACTGATGGTGAGCCAGCAAGTCGGTTGGCTCACCTTTTGGTTACTGACGGCGAACGCCTGCTGGGGGTTGCAGGGCGCGGCTATCCCGGTCATCGTGCAGCACCACGCACGCAGCGAGGCGGTTGGCAGCGCCTACGGCATTATTAATGGGATCGGCAATCTGTGTGCAGCATTTATTCCGCTGCTGATGGGTGCGGTGATGGGCTGGATGGGCACAGTCAGTTCAGGGTTTGCGGTGCTGGCGGTATCGCAACTGGTGACGTTCTTTGTAGGCAGCATACTGCTGCTGAAGATGCGGCAGGTGCAGGCGCTGCCCGCGCGGCAATGAACGCTTAGGGTCTGATTTTTCATGTGCGCCAGCACTTCTTAACTGCCTGTACGGCAGTGAACGTCTGGATCTCGGTTACGCGTTTTCAGCGGACCTTCTTAACTGCCTGTACGGCAGTGAACAACAGTGGGGAGTCTTTTCCTCTGTTGACGTTCTTCTTAACTGCCTGTACGGCAGTGAACACACCGCGTGTATTGCGCAGCTTGATAACGTACTTCTTAACTGCCTGTACGGCAGTGAACTGAGTTGTTTGCTGATGACGGTGTGCCGAACTCTTCTTAACTGCCTGTACGGCAGTGAACCCCCAGATTATCAGTCAAGACTGGCTGACTTTCTTCTTAACTGCCTGTACGGCAGTGAACTGGAGCAAAATCACCTTATCTTATTGAGTAGTCTATAAAAAGCCTCATTTTCATTCTCAGAACCCTTTTTTTATCCGCTTTTTTACGCCATTAAAGATCAATATGTTACAAACAGGGCGAGAAAAAGGGTGCGCAGCAGCAAATCGGCAAATTGGCAAAAAGAGAGCGGCGGGCTTGTAACAGGCAAGCCCGGCTGAAATTCACTATGGCGTTATGACAGACTCAGAAAGAACCATTGAGTCACGCCTGGAAACAAAGAGGCCCGATAAATCGGGCCTCTGAATAAGTATGTGGTGAGTCGTGATACCTGCGCGTCCTTTTTAATCGCTGTTCATACAGATGCCGGAACGCCCCACTCCAGGCCTAAGCCTGTTTTCTCCTTGATCTACTCGCGCTCAAAGCGGCGGCGGTCAATCTGAAATACCGCGACCGACTGCTTGAGGCGTTCTGCCTGCTCCTCCAGCGCCACGGCCGAAACCGCCGACTCCTGTACCAGTGACGAGTTCTGCTGCGTCACCGTATCAATTTCTGACACGGCAATGCTGACCTGACTAATCCCCCGGCTTTGCTCTTCCGACGCCGAGGCAATTTCACCCATGATTTTATTCACGTTGTTAATAGCCTGCACAATATGCCCCATCGTTTCACCGGCGTGTTCAGCCTGCTGTGAACCCGTGGACACTTTGCTGACCGAATCATCTATCAGGATTTTGATTTCTTTCGCTGCATCCGCACTGCGCTGTGCGAGGTTCCGGACCTCACTTGCCACCACTGCAAAGCCGCGCCCCTGCTCACCGGCACGCGCAGCTTCAACCGCGGCATTCAGCGCCAGGATATTGGTCTGAAAGGCAATGCCGTTAATCAAGTTGGTAATGTCGGCAATCTTCTGCGAACTACTGGCAAGCTCGTTCATGGTCTCGACCACATCACCGACGACCTGACCGCCCTGGCGGGCGGTATCTGACGCTGTGAGCGCCATCTTCCGAGCACTGTCGGCATTATCCGCATTCTGCTTGACGGTCGCGGTCAGCTCTTCCATGCTGGCTGCGGTTTGTTCGAGTGCCGCCGCCTGCTGCTCGGTTCGTGCAGACAAGTCGCTGTTACCTGCAGAAATTTCACCGGATTTGGCATAAATAGCATCGGCCCCCAGACGCACATCCCAGACCGTCTGGATAAGTGAGTCCTGCATCTCACGCAAGCTCTCGGCAAGCTGGCCCATTTCGTTACTGCCCTCAACCTCAATTTTTTTCACCAGATCGCCACTGGCAATGCTGCGAATATTATCAATAAGCTGCTTGAGCGGTCTGAGCAGGATATGTTGAAAACCAAACCAGACAGCGCAGATGACAAGCGCAATAACAATGAAAACGGCAAACATCATGCCCATCGCAAAACGAATTGACTGCTCCAGCTCCTCTTTGGCAACCTGGTAAACATGATCGACGTCATCCTGATAGGCATTGTAAAGCGCTTCCAGGTTGTTTTGATGACGCTGAGTCGGCTGAGCAATCACGCCTTCGATATCGCCGTTGGTTAACATCCGGGCGAACTCTTTGAGTACACCGTCGTAAAGGCGAAATTCAGTCATCAGCTTATCCAGAATTTCCGAGTTCAGGCGCGGGTTACGCTCCTCCTGATTGAAGCGGTTAATGCCGTCTTCGGCGGCCTTCAACGTTGTGTAGGCACTGTTTACCAGATCCGTGACGCTGGTGTCAGTAGCGAGATTATTCTTTTGCATCATCAAACGCAGTGAGGCACGACTCAGCGTAATGCGGGTCTGTAACATTGCAGCCCAACTGTCATCAATCAGCGATTGCTGCTGGTTGAGATGCTGTAATTCGGTGAAGCTCTGACCATCACTTTCCAGGGCTTTATAGAAGAATGTTGCGGATACAAACTGTAGCAATCCAAACAACAACAGCGCAGCCAACAGGCAGCGGATTACCGTCATTTTTTTAAACATAGTTCCTTCCCGTTTTACGTTGCCAACATAACGTTTATCGGTGCCCTGACATCAAACTTGCCGTGTGGAAGGAAATAAAAACGCGACTTTGTTCGCGACGTTAAAAAAGTGAGAGGAAGATACCGTTTTTGTGAAATATGTTGCCGTTGCAATGGCCCTGGTTGGACAATTTTTTCCTGGTAAAACTGTAAGGAAAAACTGGCTTACCAACTGAAAAAGTGTGGAAAGAAATGGCGGGCTTTGGGAATGATTTCTGAGGGAACAAAAATAAATGCGGCAATATTAGGATGTAAAAAAACAGGCGGCTCACAAGCCGCCTGGTTCACCCTTTATTCGCCTTTTTTAGCGGCCTGGATGTAGAGCATTTCCAGTGCCAGTGTCGCAGCGGCAAGTGCTGTGATATCAGACTGATCATAAGCCGGTGCCACTTCCACCAGGTCCATACCCACAATGTTGAGATCCTTAAGACCACGTACCAGTTTAAGCGCGCGGTCGGTACTAAGCCCACCAATCACCGGCGTACCGGTCCCCGGGGCGTGAGCAGGATCCAGACAGTCGATATCAAACGTCAGGTAGACCGGCATGTCGCCCACAATCTGCTTCACCTGAGCCAGAATGTCATCAACGCTGCGATCGTTTACTTCAGGCGCACCAAGCACGGTAAAGCCGTTATCTTTGTCAAACTCAGTACGGATACCAATCTGCACCGAGTGATTCGGGTCAATCAAACCTTCTTTTGGCGCGGTGTAAAACATGGTGCCGTGGTCAAATTCACAACCGTTGGAATAGGTGTCAGTATGGGCATCAAAGTGCACCAGCGCCATTTTGCCAAAGTGCTTTGCGTGAGCACGTAGCAACGGTAGCGTAACAAAATGATCGCCACCAAAAGAGAGCATGCGTTTACCAGAGGCCAGCAGTCGTTCAGCATGCGCCTGGAGGTTCTGACTCATTTCACGCGCGTCACCAAAGGCATAAACCAGATCACCGCAGTCCACTACGTTCAGGCGCTCGCGCATGTCGAAATCCCACGGGAAGCGGCAGTGTTCCCACGCCAGATTCGTGGAAATCTGGCGGATTGCCCCCGGCCCGTGGCGGCTGCCCGCACGGCCTGAGGTCGCCATATCAAACGGAATACCGGTAATGACCCAGTCAGCGTCGCTGTCATACGGCTGGAAATTCAGCGGTAAACGTAAAAAACCAAAGGCGTTGGATACCAGGGAGTTATCGTACTGATGGCCTAAGGTGCTCATGGTCTGCCCTCTTAATCGGTTTGAGTCGCATGGTCCCGCTATGCCCGCCCTGTCGCATCCGCGCAGCCTGAACAATAACGAGAAAGATAAAAAAATCCCTTCCGCGTCGTTAACCCGACGAGGAAGGGACTGGATTACGTATTACCACCCATACTGGGGGTGTGCTGTGCGCGGATTATCCCTTTAATAATGACCGGGTTCAAGCGTCCACGCCTTCGGTTACTCGTCTTCGAGATAGGTGTAGCCGTACAGTCCTGCCTCAAACTCCTCCAGGAACTGCTGCTGGAGCGTACCATCAAGGCCGGTCTGTTTAACCTGATCACGAAAACGGGTCAGCAACGTGTCCGGGTCAAGCTGCACATAACGCAGCATGTCTGCAACCGTATCGCCTTCGTCGGACAGCTCCACTTCCACCTTGCCGTCTTCAAATACAAAAACGTTGACCGCCTCGGTATCGCCAAACAGGTTATGCATGTTGCCGAGGATTTCCTGATATGCACCAACCATGAAGAAGCCCAGCAGCGGCGGGTTGTCCGGATCGTAATCCGGCAGCGGCATGGTGGTGGCAATACCGTCGCCGTCCACATAGTGATCGATAGCACCGTCGGAATCGCAGGTGATATCCAGCAGCACAGCGCGGCGGCTCGGCGCGTGGTTCAGACCTTCAAGCGGCAGCACGGGGAACAGTTGATCGATACCCCATGCATCCGGCATTGACTGGAACAGCGAGAAGTTAACATACAGCTTGTCGGCCATGCGCTCCTGTAACTCGTCAATGATCGGACGGTGGGCGCGGTTGGACGGGTCGAGCTGCTTTTGAATTTCATGGCACATATTCAGATACAGCTGCTCAGCCCAGGCACGCTGCTGCAGGCTGTAGGTACCTGCTGAGTAACCGGTGTGGATGTCGTGCAGGTCCATCTGACTGTCGTGCAGCCATTCGCGCAGCGAACGACGGTTATCCGGCTCGTGCATTTCCTGCCAGGTCTCCCACATGCTCGCGAGCGCTCGCGGCGCATCATCTTCCGGCGCAACGGAAACGGTATATTCGTTACGCTCTACGCCAATCACGTTAGACACGAGTACGGTATGGTGCGCGGTAACGGCACGTCCTGACTCGGTAATCACCGTTGGGTGCGGTAAACCGTTTTCTTCACAGGCATCGCCAATCGCCCAGATGATGTTGTTGGCATATTCATTCAGGCCATAGTTAACCGAGCAGTCAGACTGCGAGCGCGTACCTTCATAATCCACGCCCAGACCACCACCTACATCGAAACACTGGATTTTTACGCCCAGCTTATGCAACTCAACGTAGAAACGCGCCGACTCGCGCACGCCAGTTGCGATATCGCGAATATTGGCCATCTGCGAACCGAGATGGAAATGAAGCAGTTGCAGGCTTTCCAGGCGATCTGCGGCACGCAGTTTTTCCACCAGCTGCAACACCTGCGTTGCTGCCAGGCCAAACTTGGATTTTTCACCGCCGGAGGACTGCCACTTGCCAGAGCCCTGAGACGCCAGGCGAGCACGTACTCCCAGGCGCGGCACCACATTCAGGCGCGCCGCTTCTTCGAGCACCACGTCGATTTCCGTCATCTTTTCGATAACCAAATAGCCTTTGTGGCCCATTTTCTCGCCAATGAGTGCCAGGCGAATATATTCACGGTCTTTATAGCCGTTACAGACAATCACCGAACGGGTCATACCGGCATGAGCCAGCACGGCCATTAGTTCAGCTTTAGAGCCAGCCTCCAGCCCCAGCGGCTCGCCAGATTGAATCAACGATTCAATCACGCGGCGGTGTTGGTTGACCTTAATGGGGTACACCAGGAAGTAGTCGCCGTTATAGCCGTAGGACTCACGCGCACGGCGAAAAGCGGCGTTAATTGAACGCAGGCGGTGTTGCAGAATCTGCGGGAAACAAAAAAGCGCTGGCAGACGCTGTCCCTGGGCTTCGCGCGCTTTTACCAGCTGCGCAAGGTCAACACGCGCTTCTGGCTGGTCCGGGTCCGGACACACTGTAATATGGCCCAGCTCGTTCACGTCGTAATACGAGTTGCCCCACCAGGCAATGTTATAAGTACGCAGCATCTTGCTGGCTTCCTGAGAATTCATTGCCACCTCCTGCATTGAACGGAGTGCACTTTGTTCGCCCGCTGACGAACCCGAAACAGAAAAAATGTCGTCAGACATTGCGAACCTCGCTGTTGCCGTAATAGAAAAAAGAGTTCACTACTATCGCAGGGGATATTCGCGATAACAACCCAATCAGTGCGCGTTTTATCAGCATAAGACGCTGCGTAACGCACCACAAAAGTGGTTCCATGTTCATATTCAGTGTAAAACACTCACCCGGTGCTGCCACGATGGCCAGTTAACGCCTGTGAAGACGTGCCCTTTAAAATGTGAAAAGTCAGAGAGAGTGGATGTGACCCGCCCGAGAATCCTGGGATGCGGCGCAAGAAGAACGCCTGACACAAAGCGGTGAAATAAGGGAGAGGGACAGCAAAAACACGCCAGAGCGGCGTGATGACGGACAGAAAACACGGCTATTCATTACCAATCGTATCACCTCCACGCCTTCTGACTAC
>JALAGK010000295.1 GCA_022712475.1 Enterobacteriaceae bacterium | reverse complement strand
GCTCAGGCGTGAGGTTGGGGAAAGCGCTGTCGTTAAAATAGGTGCGCTCAAGACTCTCGCCATAAATGTAAACCAGATTGAGCTTAGGCTTTTTAATCTGTTTGCCCGGTTCTTTGTAATACATAGCAAAATCCGGGTCGCCATCACGAGTCTGGGATTTCACCAGCTCGGTTATCTGGTGAAACGCGGGGCTGGCATCCACAGAGGCCAGCGCCAGCAGCAGTGCCAGCAGGCTATAGCCAAAATGATGCGGGCGATGCCAGCGACGGCGCAACATCCAGGCCAGCAGCGTAAATACCGCCGTCACCCCGGCAATAATGCCCACGCCTGGCAGAATATATTTGCCTACGCCTGCGCCAGTCAGACTGTTGGTCAGCGTGTAGAGCACCGCATCATTAATCCCATCGCCAGTAAAATAGTTGCTGGCATATTGCGTAATATTAATGACAACGAACAGCCCCAGCACCAGCAGGATGGCGGAGAACCACCACCGGTTACGTCCGGCTTTAAAGGTATATATCGCCACTGAGGCGATAAACAGGGCGATGGAAAGTAGCTCTGGCAACAGACTATCCTCTTAAGAGACTCAACCCCAGTTGAGGGGGCGTTCAGGCGTGCATTAATCTAGCGATGTTGTCACATGGCTGCAATTCTACCGTCAAAGAAGTGTGCTTGTTATTCAGAATTGGTTTATAAAACGACCGTTTTTACGGGCCGTCATACCAGTAATGGCGCCCAGCGCAGCCGTAAAAAGATAAAAAATAAGAATGTTCAGCATTTGCTTGCTCGTTGTCTTTATTCTTCTGGGTTTTCTCTGCGACGAATCGGTGTGGATAACAGGGATTTAAGAAAAACCGCAGGGGAACAGATGAGAGATACATGATATATCGTTATGGTGTCGCAGGTGTACTTTGCCTGAATAATGCCCGGCTTATTATGGAGATAGCGTTATGGTTTTCTCTGTTGTCGGTATTTTATGCCTGCTGGCATTCGCATTGTTTTGTTTTATAAGGCATAACCGACAGGTCAGCAAACGCAGCCTCATGTTAAAAAAGGGTGTGCGTGTGCGTAAAAAATAAATCATGTTGAGCGTGAAAATAAAAACGGCGGTAAGATTACCGCCGTTTTTTATGGTATTGCGGCATCAGGAAATAAAGTTTACGCCCTGTTTCAGGACCAGGTCGCAGGCCTTCGTTTTCACTTTTTCTGCCAGTTGGGAGTTGCCGAGATTGTTCAAATCCAACTGTTGGCCGTTGCCGGTTTTCAGCAAGCCCGCCAGGCCCTGCTGATAATCCTGCTGCTGCGTTTGTTGCTGTGTGCTTTCCAGCCCCAGCTTACCGAGCAATTTGTCTTTGATGTTGTCCACGTTGGTGGCCGCAACCAGCTTTTGTTTAGCACAGTATTGCATTACGCCAGTGGCGTTGCTCATGGTGTTGGAGCTCAGAGCCTTGTCACCGCCGTTCAACAGGCTGGTCAGGGATGACAGGGACAGGCCGCTGCCGCTTTGCGCCGCAGTGGTCGTACCGCTGTTCTGACCCAGCTGGCTTGCTGCGCTGGAAAGCTGATCCTGCCAGCTTGCTGCCGTTGCACCTGCCGATACCAGCACTGCAGCCAGTGCTGCAGAACGCATCATCCTTTTCGTCATTTTCACAATCGATACTCCAGTCTCTGTTGTCTTCACTTGCAAAGTATAGCGCTATGGGCATACAGAAAAACCCGATAATGCGTGTGGGGGCAATCAGACAGGAGAAAAAAAGCTTAAATGAAGAGGAGAGCAGGCGGTGGCAGGGAAACTCATCCACCGCCATATTGTTAGTATTCTTTACCGGTGACGCGGCTACGATAACTGTCCCAGTTGAAATTCACCCACAGGCTGTTGCCAAGGCGCATCCTGTCCATGACGCGCTCCCCCAGCAGGGTGTTCATCTCTTTGATGTTGAGGTTAGACAGCATGCCGGTCGGGCGGCGTGATGAGGAGCGACGGTCCACAATCTGATTGATGATGACTTTCTCGTAACGCGATTCGGTCTGCATCCCAATTTCATCTATTACCAGCAGGTCGACGTTACTGAGATCGTTAATTAAGCGTTCTTCGGTGGTGTCGTCACGGGAAAACGTGCTTTTCATGGCTGACATAATATCGGCAACAGTAATAATCAGTACCGATTTTCCCTGTAACAGCAATTCATTACAGATAGCTGCCGCAAGGTGGTTTTTGCCGGTACCAGGGTTACCAGAGAAGATAAAGCTGGCAATGTTGCCTTCAAACTCTGCTGCGTACTGGCGCGCGCGTGACAGCGCCGTCATTTGGCCTTCGTTTTCGACACGATAATTGTCGAACGAGCAGTTCATGTGCAGTTCGCGAATACCGGAGCGGTTAAACGTACGCTGCATTTTCATGGCCAGATTTTCGCGGGCAATGGCAGCCGAACGCTGGCGGCCCTGTTCCTGTTGCCAGGCGATCAGTTCTTCACCGCTGGTAAAGGCAGGCTTAACGCCTGCGGGCATTAACTTTTGCAGACGAGCTATTAGTCCGGCAACGTTTTTCATTACTACCCCCGGAATCCGTCAGGAATACAGTTATCAGGCTGCGACAGTGTGTTGACATCCCGTCGTGGTAAGCCACCGTTGGCAGCCCGTCCCATTTGCACGCTGCGCGCCAGTTTTTGCTGCCATTGCACGTGGTGGAACACTTTACCTTCGGCCTGCCAGTAAGTAATAAAGGCAGCCAGCTCTTCAGGTGTCACGGGCTCACGCAAAATGATGCCCCACAGCGCCGCCATGCGTTGAAAATCATCGTCCGCACGCCAGTCTGGGTACATAGCAAATTTGCCCAACGGTGGTGTGTGGACCGGGGCAGGTGCATCCTCATACAGCGCTGCCTCAAGAGCGACATCGGTTGGCGGGCGAGTGAGTTTTGCCTCCAGCGCCAGCAACTGGGCAAGGCGCGCGGGCGTCAGGGCGTAAAACGCAGGCGTGTTATTGCTAAAAACGGCGACGGCACCCTGCTCGCTGGCGGCCAGCGCCGCCGCAGGATCGCGGCAAAAGGCGTCGATACCGGTGACATCAGGCGTCAGGATTTTTGCGGGCATATCACCCTCTCAGAAAGCAGTTGTAGTAAGGCAAAAACATCTTTTTATAGTAACACAACGTTAAGTCGCGGTAAGGCCCGTTGTCTGTGTGGGCGCCACATTCACGGGCAAATAAAGCGCAGCACCACCTGTACCGCCATTTCCCGGTAATGGGTAAGCTGGGCCGCGCTGTCGGTGCCTTCTTCAAAGAGCAGAGAGAACGTGTAACTGTTCGCTACGTGGTGAAAGCTAAAGCTACTGATGAGGCGGTGCACATCGCGTGCGCTCACGGCCTTATTAAAGAGTTGTTTTTGCTGGCCCCGTGTGAGCACGTCTTCAAGCAAAGTGAGTGCGCTACGGTTAATCTCTCTAAGCACAGTAGAATTTTGCGCATAGCGTCCGCGCTGCATGTTTTCCATGCAGATAATGCGTACAAAATCCGGGTGAGTGGCGTGATACTCAAAACTTGATTCAACCAACTGCACCATTGCTTCAACGGGTGGCAATGTTGTCAGGTTGAGGCGTTGTTCGGCGGCGCGAATCTGGATATAGACGTATTCCAGCACCTGAACGTAAAGTGTCTCTTTATTACGAAAGTGGTAAACCACCATACGCTTGGTGGTGCCGGCCCTATCGGCTATCTGCTCCATACGTGCGCCGCTCAGGCCGTATTCCGCAAACAGCGAAATGGCGCTAAAGAAGATTTTTTCCTTGAGGCTGGCGTCGTCAAAATGGCCGGGCAGGTCAATGTCGTGGTGTTCCACGCGAGCTCCTTTATACGGTTATGCACGCCGCATTCACAGGTTCGCCCGTGCTGGCACGGTGGTCTCGCGGTTACGGGCGATGGGGCGATTTGTTTAACAGATTGCAGCGATGACTTGCCCGCGGATTGTAGCAATCATTTTGTGTTGACGGGAAACAGATACGCAGGCGTTTTCTATACATTACCCATCAGGACATAAACGTTATTGCATATCTGGCTAGTTTTTATGAGCGTAGTGGTCATAAGCGTTACATGCTGTGTCAATCTCCGGAAAATGAATTCATCAAGGTGTGTTATAT
>JALAGK010000294.1 GCA_022712475.1 Enterobacteriaceae bacterium | reverse complement strand
GTATTACACCACACAAAGCAGCCCACAGGAGCAAATCTCGGCGCTGAATCAGCTGATTGAAAAAGCCCGTGCCAGCGGCAAGCAAGTGCCGCCGGGCGTACATGCTCAGCTTGGCCTGCTGTACAGCAACACCGGGCAAATGGAACAGGCAATGGCTGAATTTAACGCCGAGAAAACCCAGTTCCCGGAATCGGCGCAGTACATTGACTTTCTCACCAGTAAATATAAAGGGGCAGTAAAATGAAATCATTATTCGCTCTGGTGGCATTAGCCTCTGCGCTGGTATTAAGTGGATGTGCAGCAAAAAAAGAACCCACGGACTACTCCGCTTTCCGGGAAAGCAAGCCGCGCAGCATTCTGGTGCTGCCGCCGCAAAACCAGTCCCCGGAGGTTAACGCTAGCCACGGTTTTGCCAGTGAGGTTACGCTGCCGCTGGCAGAGTCTGGTTATTACGTTTTCCCGGTTGCGCTGGTTGAACAAACGTTCCGGCAAAATGGCCTGACAACGCCAGAGGAAATAAGCGCCGTTCCGGTGAAAAAACTGCATGATATTTTTGGCGCTGATGCCGCGCTGTATATCACTGTCACCGACTATGGCACCTCTTACCAGGTTGTCAGCAGCGAGACGCGCGTTGCCGCCACGGCACGTCTGGTCGATTTGCGTACCGGTAAAGAGCTGTGGAAAGGCCGCACGTTCGCCTCCAGCGCAGAAAACCAGGGTTATAACAATGCCGGCGTCCTGACCACGCTGCTGACGGCAGCCATCAGTCAGATATCGGATACCGTGACAGACCGAGTACGTGAGTATTCCGCTATCGCCAGCGTGCGTTTGTTGAGCGCAGGTGCTGACGGCAAGCTTCTCTACGGGCCACGCTCCCCTAACTATGGCAAAACCGTGTCACAGTAATTCCCACCGATAAAAAGCGGCAATACCAGCACCGTCGGCACCGCCGACGGTGTTTTATTCTGCTAACAAGGCACGGTGCCCGTTCTCCCAAACGGGAGCCTGAACGACAAGACCCTCCGCTATTTTCATTGCGCATTTTCCTGACTGTTCACGCTTTGCAAAAGACGTTGCTTCCTGGCTGGTGTAAAGCATGGCGTAAATTTCGTGAACTGGAACACACTGAGATAGCCTGCCAATCCACTACGCGCGCACCTGATGAATGAAGCGTCGAAGCAGTGCAAGGCATAACGATAAAACGCATCTGTCGAATACGAAGGGCGTTTTTAGGTCCTGAAGAATGGCACAATCATTATCAGACGGCGCGTGTTCCGCGCCATCTGCCAGGTTCATTGATTGCATGACGAATATCAGCCAAAAGTTAGCTGTGGGTTATTTCGCACCCGGTAAGATAATGGTATCGAGCTTTTTGATAATAAAGATATGTGAGAGCGCCCCCAGCACAGAGACAAATGAAATGTAATACATCGCGTAAGCAAAACTGTTGGTTGCCTGCAAAATGATACCCATGATAATCGGCGTCGCGATGCCTGCAAGGTTACCTGATACGTTGAAAAAACCACCGATAGTGCCAATCACTTTTGCCGGAACAATATCGCTCAGGATAACCCAGCCAATATTTGAAAATGCGTTCGCAAAGAAGGCAAATGACAGAATGGCAATGGCGATAACCGGTTTAGCTTCAAAAAAATTAACAAAACACAGGGTACCCGCCAGCCCAAGCCCGAGGATAGCTGGCAGCTTACGCGCTTTAGTGCGCGAAATGCCGCGCTTCATTAGCGCATCACTGACAAACCCGCTGCACAACAACCCCAGCATCGCCATAATATACGGGAACGCCGCCCCGATACCGGCCTTAGCAATGGACAAGTTCAATCCCTTTTCCAGATAGACGATAAACCACGTCAGGAAGAAATACAGCGTGGAATTCATGGCAAACTGGGCAATGAACAGCCCCCAGATATTTCTCTGTTTCAGTACGTGTGAAACCTCTGACCATTCTACTTTCTCCTTCAGCTGAGCCTGGGTGGCCGACGATTGCCCCAGTCCACCGCCCTGGCGAATATGCTCAATTTCCAGCGTATTGGCGGTTTTGCTTTCCAGCGGATCGCGATATTTAAATAACCAGTAAATACCAAATACAATCCCTACGCCCCCTGAGGCATAGAACGACATTTCCCAGCCGTGGTTTGCAACGATATACGCCAGAACCGGCGTGAGCAGGGCAAGCCCGATGTACTGCGCACAGGCATAAACGGCCGTTGCACTCGCGCGCTCCTGAGTAGGAAACCAGGTGGAAATGATTTTCGCATTGGCCGGGAACGAAGGGGCTTCCGCAATACCAATCAACGCACGGCAAAGCAAAAGGAAGGCGAAAGATGCCGCCGCGGTGGTGAATAAATGATGCGAAGCCAGCCCCATCAGGCACGTAAAAATACTCCACAAAATCACCGCGCCGCCATACAGTTTACGGACACCAATACGATCGAGAATATAACCTACCGGGATCTGGCTGAGCACATATGTCCAGGTAAACATTGAAAACAATAAGCCCAGATTAGCCGGTGAAAGCGCAAATTCCTTTTGTATGCTTGTGCCTGCGACCGACAGATTGGCACGATCCATATAGTTAATTGCCGTCACTATAAATAATAAAAACAACACAAAAAAACGAGATCTTGTCGCTTTCATAGCATTTTCCATTTAAAAATAGCGATACGCCATGTCCCGTTACCACGTGAGAATACATAGCGACTTGCGCTATTAGCAGTGATTATCTGTTAGCGCCCGCGACATTTCCGTCACGAAATTAATTCAGCGCACATCCATTGGAAATATTTCGCGTGCATTTTTGTTACCGATAAAATAATCAGGCGACTATACCCTAACCATGTCTACTGGATGAGAAACGCTTATGCCTCGCACCAGACAATGATTAAGAACAGCATCAGTCAACGCCAGCCTGAATAATCAGAAAATGCATTATTCTTTTGACTGAAGCTACATCTTTACACATCTTTCCCACTTCATTTATTACCGTGCAAAGAAATATACCGCAGATAATATCATCGCTGTTTTACCTGGCCGCCTTATTGCAAAGGGAAGCGGACCGGTAACCCACTTTTAGTACTACGGTAAATCGCCTCAATAAGCTCTACGGTTTTTCTCCCTGCCATACCGTCAATAAGCGATGGGCGATTAAGGATAATTGCCGTTAAGAAATCCTCAATCTGGCGCTGATGGTAATAATACATCGCATCCTGGCTATTAAAAAAATCACGATCTTCCTGCTGCCATTGCACTAACTTCTCTGCCTCACCGGCGACAGTCCATATATCGTTATAAGGTGGTTCAGTAATTGTCGATACACCGGCAATAAACATTGCTCCCCCGTCCGTCTGGACACCGACTGAGGCTCCGTTATCCCCATGCACCTGAACTTTTCCATAAAGTGCCGGATTCTGAGCATTACTGACCAGCACTTGTCCAGTCCCGCCATTTTTAAATTTTATAACGGCAACAGCGGTATCTTCTACTTCGATATAAGGGTGATTCAGGTTGCGCCAGAAACCGTAGACTTCTTCTATATCACCCATATACCAGAGCAACAGATCTAACTGATGCGGTGCCTGATTAACCAGTACTCCACCGCCTTCACCTGCCCAGGTGCCACGCCAGGGATCGCTCTCGTAATACGCTCTATCTCTCCAGCCCAGCATGGTCACCATTCCCAGGACCGGGTTGCCGAGCTTACCGTCCTCAATGGCCTGTTTTATTCTCATACAGGGACGATAAAAGCGACGCTGGCATACCGTCCCTACTTTGACACCGCGCATTGTTGCCGCCGCCAGAATAGCGTCACAATCGCGCAAGTTACTCGCAAGCGGTTTTTCAACCAAAATATGGCAACCCGCACTGGCAGCCTCAACCGCCACTTCGGCATGAACAGGATGTGGCGTGCAGATACTTACGACCTCAACGCCTTCTTTTTTTATCATTTCATGAATGTTGTCATAGGCGTTCACACCATACTGATGGGCAAACTCCTGCGCACGGCGGATATCTCTGTCGAAGACGGCACAAAATAAAGAATGCGCTAACTGTTGATAGGCTTTTGCGTGGAAGTGGCCGACCTTCCCACAGCCAATAATTGCTGTTTTCAGCATGTTATCATTGCCCCTGGTTATTAAAAAAAGATTTAACAACGGGATTGATACAGCTATCCCGCCCCAATTTGTTATCGGTAACAATACATCATAAATAAACTCTGTTAACCACCATGAAAGAAAGTCGATTAATGATTTGTGATAATTATCACAAGCAATAACCATGACGGCACCATTATGCAAAGTTAACTCTGCTTTCCTTTGCAGCATGGCACTACGCCAGCCGTATTAATTAGCACAATGCCGTATTGCCACTCCCTGAATCAATAATGAGAGTTATTTTCATATCAATGATCGCCTCCCTCTTTATAAGAGCTTCCCGGTTAAACCTTTTTAATTACCAGTCTGTGACTCCCATTAAATTTATATAAAAATAAATATTTT
>JALAGK010000293.1 GCA_022712475.1 Enterobacteriaceae bacterium | reverse complement strand
GGTTTATGGCGTAACGATTTCCGCTGAACAGCAAAAAATGGCGCAGGCGCGTTGCGAAGGCCTTGATGTTACTATTTTATTGCAGGACTACCGGGATCTGGACGAACAGTTTGACAGGATCGTCTCCGTCGGGATGTTTGAACATGTTGGGCCTAAAAACTACCGTACCTACTTTTCCGTGGTGGATCGCAATCTAAAACCCGATGGGATATTTCTGCTGCATACCATTGGTTCGAATAAAACGAATAACAACGTTGATCCGTGGATTAATAAGTACATCTTTCCTCACGGCTGCCTGCCCTCAGTTAAGCATATCGCCGACGTCAGTGAAGGCCGTTTCGTAATGGAGGACTGGCACAACTTCGGCGCCGATTATGATAAAACACTGATGGCCTGGCATGCCCGCTTTCTCAATGCCTGGCCCGATATTGCGGATAATTATAGCGAGCGCTTTAAGCGAATGTTTTCTTACTACCTTAACGCCTGTGCGGGTGCGTTTCGCGCTCGCGATATTCAGCTCTGGCAGGTGGTCTTCAGCCGGGGTATTGAAAACGGTCTGCGCGTGCCGCACTAATAAAAAAGCCCCGGTAAACCGGGGCTTTTTTAATCCTGCCAGGGATTTTGTTCCTGTGTTTTTTGCGTAATCTGTGCCATTGCTTCGCGCTTTTCCAGAACACGTTCAACGGTATCAACAATTACCTGTGTCTGTGGGTCAATTTCAATATTCACGCGCTGGCCCAGCTTTTTACTGCCAAGCGTGGTGCGCTGTAGCGTCTCCGGGATCAGATGAACGCAAAAACGGGTGGGCGTGACTTCACCAACAGTAAGGCTGATACCGTCAATGCCGATAAAGCCTTTATACAGCACATACTTCATCAGCTCAGGATCGGCGGGTTTGAACCATATCTGGCGATTATGTTCAGAGGTCAAAATTTTGACAATTTCTGCACTGGTCATAATATGCCCAGACATCAGATGGCCGCCAATTTCATAACCGAATTTTGCCGCCCTCTCGATATTAACGATATCACATGGCTTTATTTCACCAAGATTCGTGATACGCAACGTCTCTTTCATTAAATCAAAGCTAACGTAATTGCCCTGAATCGCGGTAACAGTCAGGCAGCAGCCGTTATGGGCAACAGAAGCCCCGGTTTCAAGACCGGGCAATAACTCATCCGCCAACTGAATAATATGCGTGCGGAAATTGGGGTGTTCATCAACCGAAACGACCGTCGCCGTTCCCTGTACAATACCAGTAAACATAGTGACTCCTGCATGCCGCCAGAGCGGTTAAAAACATCATTCACGCAAGATAACAGTTGGAAAAAAAGGTTGCCAGTCGCAAAGCACTACACGGCATTATTTCTCTGGCTTAATCGACCGCTGACGCTACAATAATCAGGCAATTCCCCCATTTTTCTTTTTGCTGCCATTACAGGGCGGCTTTTGTGTTTCTCAAATAACAACAATACTAAAGGTATTTACGTGCAGAAGTATGTTATCGAAGCGCGCCAGCTACTGGCGCTGGCGATTCCGGTGATCCTCGCGCAGGTCGCACAAACCGCAATGGGTTTCGTCGATACCGTTATGGCGGGCGGCTATAGTGCTACCGACATGGCGGCTGTCGCTATCGGCACCTCTATCTGGCTTCCTGCCATTTTATTTGGTCACGGCCTGCTGCTAGCGCTCACGCCGATAGTGGCCCAGCTCAACGGCTCAGGGCGTCGCGACCGCGTGGCAACCCATGTACGCCAGGGGTTCTGGCTCGCGGGCATTGTCAGCGTCATCATTATGATTGTGCTGTGGAACGCCGGATACATTATTCGCGGCATGCACAATATTGACCCCAAACTTGCCGATATCGCGGTAGATTATCTGCGCGCCCTGCTGTGGGGCGCACCCGGTTATCTGTTCTTCCAGGTCGCCCGTAACCAGTGCGAGGGGCTGGCAAAAACCAAACCCGGCATGGTGATGGGTTTTATTGGCCTGCTGGTGAATATCCCTGTGAACTACGTATTAATTTACGGCCATTTTGGTATGCCGGAACTGGGCGGTGTCGGTTGTGGCGTTGCCACGGCAGCCGTGTACTGGGTCATGTTTGCCTGTATGCTGGCCTGGGTTAAGCGCGCTCGCTCTATGCGCGATATTCGCAACGATACCCGCTTTGGCAAGCCCGACCACGCGATGATATTGCGCTTGACTCAACTCGGGCTGCCCATTGCCCTGGCCCTGTTTTTTGAAGTGACGCTGTTTGCGGTAGTCGCACTGCTGGTTTCCCCTCTGGGCATTGTCGATGTTGCCGGACATCAGATTGCGCTCAACTTCAGTTCGCTGATGTTTGTGCTACCGCTTTCACTGGGAGCAGCCGTAACGATTCGCGTCGGTTTTCGTCTGGGCCAGGGCTCCACGCTTGATGCGCGTACGTCCGCCTGGACCGGCATTGGCGTAGGCGTCTGCCTTGCAACCTTCACTGCCCTTTTTACCGTTATCATGCGTGAGCCTATTGCCCTTTTATATAACGACAATCCAGAGGTGGTGACGCTTGCTTCACAGCTCATGTTGCTGGCAGCGGTGTATCAAATTTCTGATTCCATTCAGGTCATTGGCAGCGGCGTGCTACGTGGTTATAAAGACACACGCTCAATCTTCTTTATCACCTTTATCGCCTACTGGATCCTGGGCCTGCCGAGTGGCTACCTGCTGGCATTAACTGATATTGTCGTACCGCGCATGGGACCTGCCGGTTTCTGGACCGGATTTATTATTGGCCTGACCTCTGCGGCCATCATGATGGTGCTGCGCATCCGCTGGCTTCAGCGCCAACCTTCAGCCGTGATTCTCCAGCGCGCTGCTCGCTAATTCACCAATGGCCGCCCGCAGGCGGCCATTTTTACAGCACTCTGCACATAAGCGCAGCAATCGTGTGAAATAAGAAAGAAACTTGCTACTTAGCTCTTGCCAGCACCCGGTGCTGCCGTTAATATC